>JAKSJT010000314.1 GCA_024402125.1 Bacteroidales bacterium | reverse complement strand
CTACATCAAGCAGCAGTACAGAGACAGAGGTCATGATTCCGTTTCTGTGACAAAGACAGAAAGCGAATACATCGTATCAATCCCTCTCTTGTAGGAATTTCACCGGCTAGGCTATTTCCTTTTTCATATACTTCCAGTTAAGGACAGGAAGCACAAAGGCAAGAACACAGGCTGATAGCCAGAATACAGCAACCGAAGTGAAATTGAATTCAGCAGCATCTCCGCTACCCTGAATTAGGAATCCACTTACGATATCCTGAATTCCAGCAGCCACATAACTTGATATTCCGACAATACCAAGTGCAGCTCCTGTTGCCTTTCTAGGAACAATATCAAGGGCCATAAGACCAGCGACAATACAGTACAGCGCTCCAATGGACATACTGAATACAGCCACATAGACTACATTAAGTACATATCCACCTCCCGTGAAAAGGAAGCCTGCGATTGACAGAACACATACTAGTCCACATAATATTACAGGCTTTACTCTATCCCCCTTGAAGATTGTATCAGAAAGCCATCCGGAAAGCACAGTTCCCAGAATACCGAAAGACTCCGAGAATGCGATGATTGCCGAGGCTGACACCAATGAGAAAGCCTTTGCTTTCTGAAGGAACAGAACTCCCCAGCCACTGATTCCGTACTGTGCGATATACACAAATGCACTTGACAGGGCAATGATCCAAATACCAGGAGAACGGAAAACAAGTCTCTGAAGTTCCTTTGTCGGCATTGTATCCGCCTTCTTTACTGGCTCTCCCGACAGTTCCTGAACAGAGGGAAGTCCCTTGCTCTCTGGAGTATCAGCAACAAAGATTGCTATAACAGCTGCGCCAATAAGTCCACCAACTGCAGACACAATAAAGCCGTACTGCCAGCCTAGCCAACCTACAACATATCCAGTCATAATGAACGATATGAACTTGCCGACATATGGTGTAGCGCAGAAGATACTGTAGAAAGTGCCTCTTTTGGATAGAGGGAACCATCTTGAGAGGTTGATGATTCCAGGAGGAGAACCCATAGACTGGCTCCATCCGTTCATTCCCCAAACCAGGGCAAAGACGAAGAACATTAGCGATGAAGAAACTGTCAACCACTGCTGCATGACTCCTAGCACGCCCATAACAAGGTTCACAAGAGCAGAAACCAGGAGTCCAATTCCCATGAACTTTCGGATATTGCAGTAGTCTGCAATAAAGCCGTTCACGAACTTTCCAACGGCATAAACAAACAGAAGAGCCGAGCCGATAAGGCCCAACTCTCCCGCTGTAAACACTCCATCGTCTATTAGAGGCTGCTTCACTACACTAAGGGCCATACGGCAGACATAGTATAGACTATATCCGACAGTCGCGCCCCAGAATGTCCTGTTTCTAAGACGCTTATACTCCGAGTCCACCCTATCCGAGGGCACTCTGTCCTTAGATGGCTTACTGATTCGGAAATAAGAATACAGACTCATAACAATGACTAAAATTCTACTACTGAGCAAGAAGGAATGCCTTGAAGTCAGCGAATTCCTTGCTTAGAGGAATAGACTGCTTTGTTCCCTTCATGAAAGCTGCAAGTTTCTCAGGGATCTCAACTGGTCCACCGATAATTGCCTCAACTGTGTCCTTGAACTTTGCTGGATGTGCTGTCTCAAGGAATACTCCAACCTCATCTGGCTGAAGACCTTCCTGAAGAGCCTTGTATCCACAAGCTCCATGAGGATCACAAAGATAACCAGTTCTTGTGATAACATCCTTAATCGTCTCTGCAATCTGATCATCTGAGTATGTAGCACCTGAGATATCCTTACAGATAGCTTCGTGATCCTTTCCATAAAGGTCAAGGATTCTGGCGAAGTTAGAAGGATCACCGACATCCATTGCGTTAGCAATTGTCTGAACGGATGGTCTTGGAGAATAAACTCCGCTCTGGAGATAATTGAAGAAGATATCGTTTGCGTTGTTCGCAGCAATAAATCTCTTGATTGGAAGACCCATCTTAGCTCCAAAGATACCGGCTGTGATGTTTCCGAAGTTTCCACTTGGAACGCATACTACCATCTGGTCAGCAAGACCGAGTCTCTTCATCTGCGCATATGCGTAGAAATAGTAGAAGCTCTGAGGGAGGAATCTTGCCACATTGATTGAGTTGGCAGATGTAAGCTTCATATGTGATGAAAGCTCCTTATCCATGAATGCAGACTTCACTAGAGACTGACAGTCATCAAACACTCCATCAACCTCAATAGCTGTGATGTTCTGACCAAGTGTTGTGAACTGGCATTCCTGAATAGGACTTACCTTTCCCTTAGGATAGAGGACATACACATGGATACCTGGAACGCCCAAAAAGCCATTAGCTACGGCAGAACCTGTATCACCACTAGTAGCAACAAGGACATTGACGAGGTCAGATCCCCCTTCCTGCTTGTTGAAGTATCCAAGGAGTCTTGCCATGAATCGTCCTCCGACATCCTTGAATGCCAATGTAGGACCATGGAAAAGCTCAAGACTGTAGATGTTATCCTCAACCTTTGCTACCGGACAGTCAAAGCTGAGAGTATCGTTAACGATTGCCTTAAGATCGTTCTCCGGGATATCCTCTCCAAAGAAAGCCTTTGCTACTTCAAAAGCAATCTCCTGGAATGTCATGTTCTGGATATTGTCAAAGAACTCCTTTGGAAGCGGGTTGAGCTTCGAAGGCATATAAAGACCTCTATCGGATGCAAGTCCAGTCACGACTGCATTCTTAAGTGAGGTTGTGTTGTTCTTGTCGTTTGTTGAGTAATATATCATCTCTAATTAATTTTCATGAATTCATTGATAAACTGATCTCCTTCAAGGAAACCATAGTATCCGCTTTTACAAGATTCCTCATCGAAAGTCTGTACGCTGTCAGCCTCAAGCCCTGGAGCATAGATAAGGAACGGAACGCTTTCGTTTGTGTGGGTTCTATGCTTTACCGGTGTCGGATGATCAGGGAGAACTGCAATTGCAACATCCTCATCCTTAACCGCCTCAAAGATTGGACCAATAAGGCGTCTATCCAAATAGTCGATGCATTTAAGCTTAAGGTCAAGGTCTCCATCATGTCCTGCCTCGTCTGTTGCCTCCACATGGACATACACAAAATCCTGCTTCTTTATCGCTTCAATCGCAGCCAGTGCCTTACCCTCATAGTTGGTGTCATACAGGCCGGTTGCGCCTTCCACATCAATGACATTGAGACCGGCATACTTTCCGATTCCTCTCATAAGATCCACAGCTGTGATCATTGAACCGCTCTTAATTTGCGGGAATGTCTCCGGCAGCGGAATCATGCTTGGTCTGTATCCACCTGCCCAAGGCCATATGCTGTTTGCTGGGTCCTTACCCTCTGCGATTCTCTGCTTGTTGAGAGGATGCTCAGCGAGTACCTCTTGAGACTTTATGATAAGGTCATTGATAAGATCAGCTGTTGCCTGAGCCTCCGGGATTTCAGCCTTGACAAGATTTGGTCTCCAAGGATGAAGTGGAATGTCATGAGGAGGAGTGCAATGAAGATGCTTGTTTCCTCCCTTGATCACAAGAAGGTTTCTGTACTGGACTCCAGTGTAGAAATGAACTGTGTCAGAGCCGAGCTTCTCCTGAAGATATGGCATTAGGATAGCAGCCTCTTCAGTTTCAAGTCTTCCACATGAATGGTTCTTTATGATATCACCCTCGATGCATACAAGATTGCATCTGATTGCCATATCATCGGGACCCAGTTCTACACCAATGCTTGCAGCCTCAAGAGGACCTCTTCCCTCATAGACCTTACGCTGGTCATATCCCAGAATTGATGAATTAGCGACTTCACTTCCAGGATGGAATCCATCCGGAACTGTCTTAAGCATACCGGTGCGACCCTTTCGCGCCAGCATATCCATATATGGCGTATCGGCATACTGAAGAAGAGTCTTGCCACCAAGACGCTCTTCCGCCCAATCAGCCATACCATCCCCTAGTATTATCAAATGTTTCATAGCTAAGAGAATGGAAACTAGACATTTGCAATACTCATGATATTGGCAAACACACCAGCAGCTGTCACACTTGCT
>JAKSJT010000313.1 GCA_024402125.1 Bacteroidales bacterium | reverse complement strand
TCAAGGAAGCCTGCCAGGGCGGTCATTTCTTTGGAAACACCTTTGACCCGGCCAATCCACCTGAGTACATCAAGTGCTTTGGTATGTTTAAGTTAGGAAGAGAGTACATGCTCACAAGCCAGAAGCTTGAGATATATGAGACCTCAGCTTCTTATGATGGTCCTGTCTGCATCATTCATGGAGATAGTGACTCAACAGTTCCTCTTTGGTGTAGTCAGAAATATGACAATACTTACGCAAATTCAGAGTTCCATCTCATTCAGGGAGAAAACCATCGTCTGACCAAAAAAACTAAAGAAGTTGTATCTCTGGTTGTTGACTTCATCGTGAGCAAAACCAAATAGATTGGTTGATATTTACGGCTTGAGATAATGATACAATTATCCTTTAGTTTGCTTATATTAGACGTTGAAAAGATATAAAAAGCAACACACATACACAACATCAATATGAAAAAGACTCTTGCAATTATTGCTCTTGCAGCATGCACCCTGTCAGCAAATGCACAGGGATTCAAGCAACTTCACAGCCCTGAGATTACAGCTGACAGCCTTATTTTCACTGTCATTGCTCCTAATGCTCAGAATGTCCGTATCCAGGGTGACTGGATGCAGGGTTGGGGTGGAGAAGCAATGACAAAGGGAGCCGATGGGAAGTGGTACTACCGTACAGCTAAGCCTTCTCCAGAGATCTACATGTACAATGTATCCATTGACGGACAGTCAAGCATTGATCCGACCAACTTCCGTATCTTCCGTGACGGACAGAGCGTCAAGAGCCTTCTTTACATCCAGGGAGACAAGGAACCATACGTAGCATATGATGACCGCTCATCGACTCAGAAGGGTCAGATTGTGAAGAGATGGTACAATTCTACAGCACACGGATATGCTCGCCGTCTGACAGTATACCTTCCATATGGATACGATCAGGGCAAGCAGAAGTATCCTGTCCTTTACCTTCAGCATGGTGGAGGCGGTGATGAGGACTGCTGGACCGTTATGGGACGAGTTGCCCAGATTATGGACTACCTCATCGAAAAGGGTAAGGCAAAGCCTATGATCATCGTCATGCCTAACGGTATGCCAATCCACGAGGCCAGTGCTGATGTCATGATGCCTGAGCAGTGGGTTGAGGATATGGCAAGCTCAGACTTTATGGACGGTACAAACCATGTGAAGAGCCTCTATGCTGATATCATTCCATTTATCGAGAAGAACTATAGAGTAGTTGCAAAGAAGTCTCATAGAGCAGTTGCAGGTCTTTCTATGGGTGGAATCTACACCGAGCAGATTACAAAGCAGCATCCTGAGATGTTCGACTATATTGGAGTTCTCAGTATGGGTCTTACTCCTCAGATGGCACCAGAGGAGTTCCTTGGTCCTGTCAAGAATGCCGGTTACAAGCTTTACTGGATTGGCTGCGGAAAGACAGATATGGCATACTCCAATGCGGAGCGTTCCATGAAGGCTCTTGACCAGATGGGTATGAAGTACGAATACTTCGGAGAACTGGGCGGTCACTCATGGGATACATGGAGAAAGTGTCTCTTTGAGTTTGCACCAAAGCTCTTCAAGTAGAAGATTAGTTAGCATATTAACTAGAGAATTCTCATTTTTTCCCCTATACACCCTGGTCTTCACCTTCTTGCACAGCACCGTGCCTCCGACATAGCCCTTGAGGGTCATGCATATGTTATCGAGCATGTCATACCCCCCCCCAATGATCTTGTTTGACTGTTTCAGCGGCGCTATATATATTTAAGCCCCTCCATCTTGTCCAGTCTCTCGAAGACAGTCCTGCTGAAAAAGCCCTTGTCAAAGAATAGCCGAGTTGCGTGCCCTGTCTACGTCATAGCCTTGCTTTGCCATGAACTCACGGAATACATCCCTGTGGATCTTGTTCTCCGTGTAGAACGTCGCTTCCCCATGCTCGAGGTCGACAGTGAGACAATCAACCAGAGCAAACCACAGATGCTCTGCATACTCGGCCTTATATGTGCTCTTGGAAACTGACTCGCGTCCGCTGTTTTTGTTCTGATCCTTCATCGAATTTCATTTTCTGACAAAGGTTAGCTATAATCACGCACGCGTCAAGACGTCCCCGCGGAGGCACTTTCCACGGAAGGTAGCAGCACTTCAGAAAACACTTCACAGCGCCGAAGAGCCTAGACTGTCATAGTCGTTTGCGAACTTTGAGCGGAGATTCTCCCAAGACTTTCTGACAATACCTATTGAAATAGCTGTCACTCTGGAATTCATATAGCTGGGCTATTTGCTTGATTGACATATTTGATTCCTTGAGAACGCGCCGTATGTCATTGGCCATATATATATCAATCCAATAGGTAGGATTTCTATTGGTTGTTTGCCTGCATGTTTCTGTAAGATATCCTGGAGTTATATTCAATTTTTCAGCATAGTAAGATGGCTGTCTATGCGTCTTGAATTCTCCTGACTCAAGAAGGTTGATGAACTTCCTGACAATAATGTGCGCACTAGGAGTACGTATCGTTGTGTAGTCAGACTTACGGGAATGGATGTCGTACATATCCAGGACAAATAGCTGAAACGCCTTCTTTACTGATATTCCGTAATACAGGTGATAGGGCTTCGAGCAGCGGAATTCAATCTCATCAAGATTATGAAGACATGTCTCCATTTCTGAAGGGAAAAGAGTTATTACGGGATTATCAATCAGGTCAAGGTGTCCCTTCGTATTATACTCAACATTCATTCGAATGCTATCTATGAATTCAAGATGCGCAAACATGATCCTACACTTGAACTCATCATCTGTCCTGACAAAATCGAAAGACTTTGTAATGGTAGGAATCACGCATGTTCCTCTTCCGGCAGAATAGAAGCGATCATTCAGAGAGAACTCAATAGTACCTTCAATAATGAAGATATGGGGCAGGTATAAAGCATCAACATATTTTACACAGTCATGTATGTCTGTCGAGAATACAATCTTATCCATCCTTATGTGGTTATCCTTGTTTTGTGAAATTATTATCAAAAATAGCATAATATATTTAAATAATAATGGGATATCTTTGCAAAAACAAAAAAATCAATACATATGGACAGAAGACAATATATCAAACTTATGGGATTATCACTAGCAGGTTTGGCAATGGCAGGTTTTGCACCTCGCATCAATTCTGCAATAAGCAGAGACCGTAAGAATCCAAAAAACAGGCTGGTGTTCTATTTTACCGCAACTGGTAATTCTCTCTTCATTGCCAGACAGTTGTCTGACAATCTTGTAAGTATTCCGCAGGAACTCAAGAAAGGGGCTCTGTCCTATACTGCCGACGAAATAGGTTTCGTATTCCCGGACTATGCATCATCAGCTCCAATGATTGTTCGCGAATTCCTTTCAAAGGCAAAATTCAACGCTCCATACATGTTCTCTGTCATCACATATGGCAATGCCCATGTAAATGTATCCGAGTGGTGGAACAACTTCGCTGCTGAAAAGGGAGTGAAGTTCAACTATATCAAGCCAATTTTGATGGTTGACAATTATCTGCCTGTTTTCGACATGAATGAGCAGATGACTCTCGACAAACATCTTGACGAGAATCTGGCAGCAATCATCAATGACCTGAGCGAGAAAAAGAATTATATCCAACCTTCAGAAATGGGATTCTTCAGCCAGCAGATGCTTGAAGGAATGCAGAATGAACATTTCTCGCACACTGCCCAGGACCTTATCAAGATTGATGACAACAAGTGCATTCAATGTATGACATGTGCAAAAGTCTGCCCTCATAACAATTTCAGCATATCTGGTGGAAAGCTTACGGCATCAGCAAGCAAATGTGAGTACTGTCTGGCATGCATCCAGAACTGTCCGCAGAAAGCGCTGTCGCTTGAAAGGGAAAGAAACAAAGATGCGCGATACAGAAATCCGAATATTTCTGTCAATGACATCATCAACTCAAATAGGCAGTAATCAATCATTATAACACTCGGAGAACCATCCCAATCATCCACGGAATACCGCCGTCGGGCCATGTAAGCATCAAAGGATCATCTCCACTAATCATGTCGCACAAGTCAATGTGTGACAATAGAGGCAAAAA
>JAKSJT010000312.1 GCA_024402125.1 Bacteroidales bacterium | reverse complement strand
GAGCGATGCTTGTTCAGGAGATTCTGAAGAATATGGACAAGAAAACATTCAAAAGAATGGATGCTGCATACGCCCTGGGATATAAGGTTACAGAGGATGACCTGAAGCATCCTAACATCAAACCCGCAAAGAAAGCATCCGACAAGCATGCCTTGATATCATTCAATACTGTACTAAGTGAGGACGGAATATGGCCATTAGTTGCTGAAGGGACCAAAGCAATCATCAATCCTGTTAACTGGAAAACTGACTCTACACCAGCGACTTTCGCTTTCGACAATCAGGATGTAACAATTGCAATAGACCCAGACCTTCATGTACTGATGGCAAAGACAGATCCGACACCTTTTCACGAGTGGATGAAGAACCCTGTATACAGCGGAGCTGGAGTGCATGAGGACTGTCTTCACCACTGGGACCTTCTTTTCTATTGCAGCTTCATATACAAGAACGCTTGCCTAAGGTCAAATACCAGGCAGATAGATTAAAACACCGAAGGAGAGCCCTACGGTGGCTCTTTCTTTGCTTTATCTTTTGCGGATGGCTTTTTTCTTACTAACTTTGAGAAAACCGCCAGAATATGATAAACACTATTTCTGAGAGCGCCAGATGCCTTCTTTGCGTAGACGCTCCTTGCACCAAAGCATGTCCAAAGGGTCTCGATCCTGGAAGAGCTATCCGAGCAATAAGATTCGAAAATGATAAATGCGCAGGTCTTTACTTCAATAGCGAAGACTGTGGAGCATGTGATGCTCCATGCGAAAAGGCATGTATCCATTATGACTTCCCTATCCGAATCAAAGAGCTTGCAAAGGGTTCCCACAAAAGAGAAGAAGCACCTTCTGCCGATCTCTCAATAGACTTTCTAGGATTCAGATGCGATAACCCATTCATGCTTGCGTCATCAGTTATCTGCAACTGCTACGAAATGATTGCAAGCGCATTCGACAAGGGTTGGGGTGGAGTCATGTACAAGACTATCTCATTCCTTGACATAAAGGAAGTATCGCCTAGATTCGACAAGGTAGACAAGGAAGGGCTTCCTTTTGTTGGATTCAGGAACATGGAGCAGCTCAGCGAGCATTCTCCGGAGACTGATTTCGAGATTATCTCAAGACTGAAGAAGTACTGCCCGACAAAACGCATCTGCGCATCAATCATGGGAAGGACCCCCGAGGAATGGGCCGAACTTGCTCATATGGCTGAGAAGGCGGGAGCTGATATGATTGAGCTCAACTACTCCTGTCCTCAGATGCAGGGGGCTGGGCTTGGAAGCGATATCGGACAGAACAATGAACTTGTCAGGATATACACCATGGCTGTCAAGAGAGCATGCTCTATTCCAGTGATAGCCAAGATGACGCCAAACATCACTCATATTGAGGAACCAGCGCTTGCAGCTAGAATTGGTGGAGCGGATGCTATCTCAGCCATCAATACGATCAAGAGCATAACCCTGAACGAGCGTTGTGAAGTCTCAGGACAGAAGACAATTTCAGGATACAGCGGAAAGGCGGTTAAGCCAATCGCCCAGAGGATGATCCTGAATCTTGCCAAGGCTCCGGAGACAAAGGGCATGCCTTTAAGTGGCATAGGCGGCATCGAGTCATGGAAAGATGCTCTTGAATACCTCAGTCTAGGATGCACCAACCTTCAGGTATGCACAGCCGTCATGGAATATGGCTACAGAATCATCGAGGACCTTACTTCCGGACTACAGAATTACTTGCAGGAAAACGGCATAGCCAGGCTGCAGGACTGTGTCGGAACAGCACTGGGAGACTTTGTGCTTCCCGGCAAGATGGATAGAGACACATATGTGCTTCCAAAGTTCGACAAGTCAAAGTGTATAGGATGCGGAAGATGTGTCATATCATGTTCAGATGGTGGTCATCAGGCACTGTCTTTCGACACTGAAACACGTAAACCATCCCTAATCGGTCCTAGGTGTGTGGGATGTCATCTCTGCCTGCTTGTTTGTCCTGTTGGAGCAATCGGTCATGCTGCAAGAATACCTAAGAGAAAAGGGTAGATACCGTAGAAAAACAGTCTTCGACCATATTATTAAAATATTTAAAAAATTATCGAACATTCGAAATTCTTAACTATCTTTGCCCAGTTAAAAGCATTATAGATGAAAACACTTTCAAATAGACTTCAGAACCTTTCTCCATCAGCAACTTTTGCGATGTCACAGAAAAGTAGTGAGCTTAAAGCTCAGGGTATTGACGTAATCAACATGTCAGTTGGTGAACCTGACTTCAATACCCCAGACCATATCAAGGCAGCAGCTAAGGATGCTGTTGACAACAACTGGTCAAGATATTCTCCAGTTACCGGTTACCTTGATCTTCGCAAGGCAATTTGCGACAAGCTCCTCAAAGAGAACGGTCTTGAGTTTACTCCATCTCAGATTGTTGTTTCAAACGGTGCAAAGCAGGCTATCACAAACACAGTCCTCACTCTTGTAAACCCTGGTGACGAGGTAATCATCCCAGCACCTTACTGGGTAAGCTACCCACAGATGGTAAAGCTCGCTGAGGGTACACCTGTATTCGTTGAGGCTAAGATTGAGGCTGATTTCAAGATTACAGCAGAGCAGCTTGAGAAGGCTATCACACCTAAGACAAAGCTTATCATTCTCTGTACTCCTTGCAACCCTACAGGTTCAGTTTACACACCAGAAGACCTTAAGGCTCTTGCTGAGGTTATCGTAAAGCACGATGATCTCTATGTCATCTCTGACGAAATCTACGAGCACATCAGCTATATGGGCAAGACTATCTCAATTGCTTCTCTTCCTGGAATGAAGGAAAGAACAATTGTTATCAACGGTGTTTCTAAAGCATATGCTATGACTGGTTGGAGAATCGGTTTCTCTGCAGCACCAGACTGGATCACAAAGGGTATCAACATGCTCCAGGGCCAGTACACCAGCGGTCCTTGCTCACTTTCACAGAAGATATCACAAACTGCCTGGGAAAGCGACCAGCAGTGTGTAGAAGACATGAGAGTCGTATTCGAGAGAAGACGTGACCTTATCGTCAAGCTCGCAAAGGAAATCCCAGGTCTTGAGGTTAACGTTCCTCAGGGAGCATTCTACCTCTTCCCTAAATGCTCTTCATTCTTCGGAAAGAAGGATGGTGACAGAGTAATCAACACATCAACAGACCTTGCTATGTACCTTCTCGAAGTTGGTCATGTCGCTACAGTTGGTGGTGATGCTTTCGGATCTCCTGAGTGCTTCAGAATGTCTTACGCAACTTCTGACGAGAACATCATTGAGGCTCTTAAGAGAATCAAGGAGACACTTGCTAGACTCAAGTAATTGAATCAAATTCATAGAAAGAAGATTAAGGGGTGGCCATTGAAGTCACCCCTTACTATTCTTCCTCCCCTTACAAGGATTGCATCTGATAGTCGTATTACTGAACACCATCAGAGAAGAACCATGCCTCTCCGGCAATCTTTAACTTGCGGACAAACATATCCGTATCGACAAGCGAATCCATCAAAGCTGTAGGGATATCCCCAGATGTCCGTAACCATTCTCACAGACCACGACAATGGCATCTTCTGTTATGCATACGTTCCAAATCTGTCCCTGCTCCTCGTTCACAACATCCAACCAAGCCTGAAGCTCTGAATCCGAAGCGCTGTAATGCTTGGTAGTAATAGCTATCCAATCTCCTAAATCATTGAAGGTGACTGATGTGATAGTCTCTCCCCCGCCATGAAGTACTTTATCTTCTTTTTCAGGGAACGAGGAATACCCGACCAGCGGAACTTGTTATCTCCATACTGTATAATCCAGTTGCCAGACTCTGTCAAATGGACATCTTCGATAAACTCACCTTCTCTGCCCAATTCACGCAAGGCTGTTGTAAGGTCTATAGGGCAATCGTTAGCAGCCCATCCATTGGTGCCGAAAAGCATCAGATCACCATTGAACATGGTAATGGCAACATTCCTGCACTCCAGCACGAATACGGTTGCATGAATAATACAACCATAAGAACAACCGCAAGAAGCAAGAGTCCGCCGAACTTTCCGGTATCTACTGGAGCATCATCACCGCTCTGTATCTTGGTCTTA
>JAKSJT010000311.1 GCA_024402125.1 Bacteroidales bacterium | reverse complement strand
GCATGTAGTCATTAACATCGTGTGGAGGTGTTACCTTAAGGCAACCTGTACCGAACTCGTTCTCTATATTTCTATCCTTGATGATAGGAACTACCCTACCAACCATTGGAACGATAACCTTCTTACCCTTGAGCCAAGTGTTCTTAGGGTCCTTAGGGTTAATACATACAGCAACGTCACCCATGATTGTCTCAGGACGAGTTGTTGCAACTACTGCATAACGGCGTCCGTCTGTATCTCTATGAATAACCTGGCACTTTACTGTAGGATCGAATGGCTTATCATTATTGCAGATAACAATAGCATTCTCCTCCTCACCATCTGTTGATCCAGCTGGCTCATCTACATAATACTTCATGTAGTAGAGCTTTGAGTGCTCGTCATGATAGATTACCTCTTCATCAGAAAGAGCAGTCTGACGCTCTGGGTCCCAGTTAACCATACGAAGACCTCTATAGATAAGGCCCTTGTCGTATAGATCACAGAACACCTTGATAACTGCACGGCTACGTGTCTCATCCATTGTGAATGATGTACGGTCCCAGTCGCAAGAGCATCCGAGCTTTCTAAGCTGCTTAAGAATGATTCCACCATGCTCGTCAGTCCACTCCCAAGCATGCTTGAGGAACTCCTCACGAGTCAGATCGCTCTTTTTGATTCCCTGCTCAGCGAGTCTCTTGATAACCTTTGCCTCAGTTGCGATAGAAGCATGGTCTGTACCAGGAACCCAGCATGCATTCTTACCATCCATTCTTGCTCTACGAACAAGAATATCCTGAATAGTCTCATTAAGCACGTGGCCCATATGAAGTACACCAGTTACATTTGGTGGTGGGATTACGATTGTATAAGGCTGTCTTCCGTCTGGTTCAGAATGGAAGAACTTCTTTTCAGTCCAATATGCATAGGTTTTATCTTCAACTTCTGCAGGATTGTATTTAGCTGATAGTTCCATTGTATATGTTATATTTTTAAAATTCGACTAATAGGCATAATCATGCAAATATACTCAATTTTGCCTACTTATCATTCACTTGAATACGGCAATTGCACACCTTTTTTAAATAATTTATGGAACTCTGACACCAACTTCTTTTATAGTTCGATTTTTATTACTTTTGTATGCTACAAAACAAACATTTGAATTAAAAAAACACCAAAATATGGATAATGAAAAGAACCCTCAGGGACCGCAGATTAAGCTTGACCTGAAGCCAGAAATCGCTGCTGGCATATATTCAAATTTTGCACTTATCTCTCATGCTCGCAGTGAGTTTGTCATTGACTTTGCAGCAATGCTTCCAGGTCAGCCTAACCCTAGCGTAAACAGCCGCATAATCATGGCACCAGAACATGCAAAAAGACTTCTCGCCGCTCTTTCTGACAACATCAAAAAGTACGAGCAGAACTTTGGTCCTATTGACATGAATGCACCTCAGCCTCAGCAGAAGGCAGCCACATTCAATCTCGGAGATCTTGCTGAATTCGGAGGAAAAGGCAACAAGTCTTAATTCATAATGGATTTCAGCATAATTAAAGCATTTGCCTTTGACGTCGACGGAGTCTTTACCGACGGCGGAATTCTTTGCGACCTCGAAGGAGAACTTTTCAGAACTTTCGATGCAAAGGATGGCTTTGCAGTCAGAATGGCAACAATGAAGGGCTACCCTGTTGCAATCATAACAGGTGGAAGATCAGGTAGCATCAGAGCCAGATTCAGAACCTGCGGTGTTCCTATCGAAGATGTATATCTAGGTTCCAGAAATAAGATCGAGGACCTGGATTCCTTCTGCCAGAAATACAATCTTAAAAGAGAAGACATTCTTTATGTGGGAGATGACATCCCAGACATTGAATGCATGAGCCTTTGTGGAATCGGTGCATGTCCTTGTGACGCTTCTGAAGAGACATTGGCATCCGCAGACTATGTATCAAAGTTCCCTGGAGGAAAAGGATGTATCCGAGATGTGGTATCATCTGTAATGAAGGCTCGCGGAGAGTGGAATTTTGACGTACTTCAATACAAGAAAATGTTCTAGTTATGGATCTAAAAGGGAAAAAGATAATTCTAGCAAGCGGTTCACCCCGAAGAAAAGAACTATTGGGTAATCTGGGTCTTGAATTCACAGTTGACACAGAAAACTCTTTCGAGGAGACATTTGACCCTGCGACACCTCATCCAGAAGTGCCTATCCTTATGTCAAAAGGAAAATCCGGTGGATTCCATAGACCTCTAGAGGATAATGAAATCCTCATCACAGCTGACACAATGGTTCTTTGCGACAGCAAGATTCTAGGAAAACCACACAGCCGTGAAGAAGCATTCAATATGCTTAAAGGGCTATCAGGAAAAGATCATCAAGTAATAACAGGAGTCACAATCAGAAGCACAGAAAAGACTGTTTCATTTGACGACACAACTACTGTGACATTCAGAAATCTTACTGATTCCGAGATTGAATACTACATCGACAACTACAAACCATTTGATAAGGCTGGAAGCTATGCTATCCAGGAGTGGATTGGACTAATGGGCATTTCAGCAATCAATGGATCAGTCTACAATGTAATTGGACTTCCAGTTCATAGAGTCTACGAAGAATTACAGAATTTTATTTAGACTAAACAGAGTAAGAATTTATAATGAAAGATGCGGCCGAAGAGAAACTTTCTTCAGTCGCATCTTTCGTTAAAGTAATAAAAAAATGAGTGTCGCCGCTCACGCGGAGTCCACTCATACTAACCACATAATTAATAACACTAAAACTAATAACCAACCGGGTTAATGTTTGAGAGAACCTCAATTCCTTAACCCGATACAAAGGTACTACTATTTTTCTAATCTGCAAACTTTTATGTGAAAATTTTTAGAAAATTTTTCAATAATTATACTAACTCATTGATATTCAATTTATTAATTATTAGAAAATTTTTTATAAATTAAAATAATCTAATAATAACCCCCTATTTATGGGCTTCTATTGCTATTAAAAAGTTTTAATAGATTTATTAAACTACAATTTGTAAGCATTTCCCTCAATTTTGCTTTCAAATTGTTACTTCTTTAATATTATGACTATTACATTGACGAAAATAGATACATAGAATCAAGTATCAAACAAGCTCAAACCTGTTAATCTAGGAGGTTAAAGACACATATTAGACCCTACTGGTTCGATATACTGCTTATTATGTGAACCTCTCTGAAGTATAGGATCTAATTGAAAGAATGAATCATCATACCTTTAAACAGATTCATATCGGAAGATACCGATATATACAAAAAAATCGAGTCTTAATAGACTCGATCTTTAGAGGTACCTAGCGGAATCGAACCGCTCTGGCAGGTTTTGCAGACCTGTGCCTAACCTCTCGGCCAAAGTACCGTTGTTGTTTGGGATTGCAAATGTAGGAAATATTCGGGATAATCCAAAATTTTATTCAACAAATGAATCCCAAACAATATAAAACTACTTAAGTGTGCCTTCTGCAGCAGCCTTAATCATGTCCTCGTTAGCTGTGATATAAACCTCTACACGACGGTTCTGAGCACGGCCCTCAGCTGTAGCGTTGTCAGCAACTGGCAAGTTGAATGACTTACCCTCTGCTGTCATACGTGACTTAGCGATACCGCATGATCCAAGGTATGTAGAAACAGCCTCAGCTCTCTGCTTAGAGATTCTCTCGTTAACAGCAGCTGTACCTGTATTATCTGTATGACCCCAAATTGTAATATCTGTATCTACAAGGTCAGACATCTTAGCTGCGAAATCAGCAAGTGCCTTCTTAGAATCTGCAGAAAGTGTTGTTCCGTTTGTTGGGAAGAGAATACCGCTCTCGAATGTAACCTTGATAGCATCAAGACCGTTAGCGTCCTTGATTGTCTCAACTGTAGCATTCTGAAGTGCTGCAAGCTCCTCAGCCTTCTTATCCATCTTCTTACCGATAACTGCACCTGTACCAGCACCAACAGCTGTTCCAATAGCAGCACCGATAGCTGCACCCTTACCATTTCCGATAAGTGCACCGATACCAGCACCAATTGCTGCTCCTGCACCACTACCGATAAGTGTACCCTGACCTGTCTTAGACATAGGACCGCAACCAGG
>JAKSJT010000310.1 GCA_024402125.1 Bacteroidales bacterium | reverse complement strand
TAATAATTATTGCAAAACGATAATTTATTAATATATTTGCTTCGAACTATTACAAAGAAACCTATTATGAAAAAGCTAATCACTCTTTTTATGATGAGCATTATGATGAGCTCATCATTGTTTGCAACAAGGCAACCAATAGCTACTGTCAAGGGAACAGTAGTGGAGAGCGGATCAGGAGATCCACTTGGATTCGCAACAGTTGCTTTCCTTAACTCAGAGGGAACCGTGCTCGGTGGAACAGCCGCAGATGAAAAGGGAGAGTTCTCCCTTAAGATGCAGTATGGAGACTACAAGGTAGTAGTCTCTATGATCGGCTATAAGGACACTGACCTATCTATCAATGTGCACGGAGATCTTATGATTCTGGATCCGTTTACTCTGGAGCCCGACACTGAGATGCTATCAGGAGCAACAGTTACTTCCAGACAGAAACTCATTGAGGTGAAGATGGACAAGCTTGTGATGAACATCTCACAGAGTGCATATTCAACTGGAACAAATGCTCTGGAACTTATGAGAAAAGCTCCTGGCGTTACAATCGACAAGGATGGCAATGTGATGCTCAATGGCCAGGCAGTGTCAGTGTGGATTGACGGAAGACCATCTTACATGAGCGGAAAGTCCCTCGAAGCACTTCTTAGATCAACTGACAGCGGAAGTATTGAGAAGTTTGAGATTATGGCGCATCCTTCCTCTAAATACGATGCTGCAGGTCAGGGTGGTATCATCAATATCAAGACAAAGAAGAACACCCTTGATGGCCTTAATGGCAATGCAGGATTCGATGCAGGAGGAATGTACTTCTCAGATATTGACAAGTTCCAGTATAAGGAAAGCGTCTGGGCTAACTTCAACTACAAGGCAAATAAGTCAAGAACATTTGTTAACCTCTATCACGCAGGTCAGACAATAAGCCAGAAGGAGACTGTTGAGAACTCTTTGGAAGCTCCAGGGTATACATTCGGACAGAACTCGTCAACTTTACTAGATGTAGCAAGCCATAACTATCAGGTTAAGCTTGGTAATGACTGGTTCGTCAATGACAAGAACACATTCGGATTTATTATGAGCCTTCCTGGTGAAAGATCAAGCATGGGATCAGACAGGAAAAACAGTATCGCTGAGCAGTTCCTTAATGGTGAACTTGTGGAAAAGTCAGAGACAGCCCTTGACCAGGTGACAAAGGCATTCCAGGGAAGCGGTAACCTTAACTACACTCA
Organism: Bacteroidales bacterium; assembly: GCA_024402125.1. GTDB lineage: Bacteria > Bacteroidota > Bacteroidia > Bacteroidales > UBA932 > Cryptobacteroides. The sequence continues at coordinate 2,909 of JAKSJT010000310.1, read as the reverse complement.
TGTCTTTGATCCTATGAGAGCATCAGAGATTACATTCAACCTTGACTACTACCGTCAGACAAGTAATGACAATAACAACATGGATGTCTACACAATGACTCCAATGCTGTCTGATGACTGGAACACTCACTTTAGAAGCATTCTTAACAGTAGAACAATTGACATCTACTCCGCAAAGGCTGACTATCAGACAGTACTTCTAAAGAAGATGATGTTTGAAGCAGGAGCCAAGTGGGCTCTCTCTTCAACCGGAAATGAGATGAACCACTCAGAGGATGTGTATGCTGAGGTCAATGACTACACAAAGTTTGACTACAGGGAGCATGTAGCTGCTGCGTACTTCAATGTGGCGAAGTCATTCGGACAGAAGGTATCAGCAAAGGTTGGTCTTCGAGGTGAGTACACCAATCAGTTCGGTGATTGGATTTCAGACAATACAAAAACAAAGAAGCAGTACTTCGATGTATTCCCAACTGTATTTGTCGGATACAACGGGGAGAAGGTCTATATGTCACTTTCCTACACCAGACGAATCACCCGTCCGAACTACAATCAGCTCAATCCGACAATGCATTGTGTCGGTGCTCACGAGTATGTAGTCGGCAGTGCTGAGATCGCTCCTTCATACACTGACGGACTGGCCTTCATGACAAGATTCGGACAGTATGTAACACTTGCTGCCATCTATCAGAGAACAGGGGACTACATCATGCAGAACCCATCATTCAATGATAATGGAGACGAAATATTCACATGGGGTAATTTCGGATCGAATACAATGGCAGGAGGAGCTGTGAGCATTACAGAACTTCCAATCACTAAGTGGCTCAATTGGACATTCTCAAGTAATGCTCTATATGCGAGAAGTGTTGCCAAGGACTCTGACTACAAGAACTCTTCTCCACTTATCACAGCATCGACTAACTTCACTTTCAACCTTCCAAAGGACTGGAAGATTCAGATTGACGGAACATATCAGTCAACTGTTGCTATGGCATACTTCAAGGTAGCTCCGACATTCATCTCGAACTTGGGAGTTAGAAAGAACCTTCTTTCCAACAAACTCATCCTCTCAATCAATGTTGATGATGTGTTCAGATCATATAACTCTGATTTGAAACTTAACAACGTAGAGGGAGTGCAGAAGTCAGTTATCGGACAGAAGCCATATGTTCAGACTGTAAGAGTTGGTCTTGACTGGAACTTCGGAAAGGCTCACCAGACAAGAGCACGTAATGTCGGTAACCTTGATGAGATTTCAAGAGCTGGAAACTCAACTAGCATCAATTAGTATAGTATTCCTCTAATAGGATTAACTAAATATATTCTGAAATAATACTGTTGTTTGACTACAAAGGGATGGACGCCGAGGATGGTCTCCATCCCTTAACTGTATTTAAATTCTAGAAAGTCAATCAATTTGGTTATCTTTGTATCCCAAATTATTGATGGATGGAAAATAATACTCAAGCAAGTACCAGGCAGCCGTCTTGGCTGGTCTCTATAATACCTTTTGTCATTCTTGTCGTTTCACTGGTCTTTGTTATCCGTTATTTCGGAACGGATGCACTTGACGGAGCATCACAGGTTGCTCTTATCTTCGCATCAGTTGTTGTAGTTGCTATCTCCATGATCTTCTACAAGACTCCATGGAAGAAGTTCGAGGAAGCGATAGCAGACAACATCAAGTCCATATCAACGGCGATACTTATCCTTCTTCTTATTGGTGCCATATCAGGAACCTGGATGGTGAGTGGAGTAGTGCCTACTATGATCTGCTATGGCATGAAGGTTATTACTCCTAAGATATTCCTGTTCGCCTCATGTATTATCTGTGCGCTTGTTTCCATCATGACAGGTTCATCGTGGGCAACCATTGCAACAATCGGAGTTGCTCTTGTCGGAATTGGTACAGCCGAGGGCTATTCACCAGGATGGATTGCCGGTGCAATCATCTCTGGAGCATATTTTGGAGATAAGATATCACCGCTTTCAGATACAACTGTACTCGCTTCATCTGGAGCCGGAGCTGATTTGTTTGAACATATCAAGTACATGCTATTCACAACAGTTCCATCCTTTGTGATAGCATCAACAGTGTTCCTTCTTGTCAGTATCTTCCATGAGAACGCCAATGCAATGGCGACAGAGGAGATGGCAGCTGCCCTTCATGGAGCGTTCCATATCACACCATGGGTGCTAATTGTCCCTATTATAACTGGAGTACTTATCTATAAGCAGATTCCAGCACTGATCACTCTTTCCCTTGCAGCAATCATGGCTGGTATTGCAGCACTTATTCTTCAGCCATCAATTATCGCAAGTGTAGGTGATCCTGCGACAGGAGTTCTTACTTTCAAGAGTGGATTTATGGGAACATTCCTGAGCATGTACTCATCAACTGCCGTTGATACAGGTGATGCAGCTATCAATGAACTGGTATCAACTAGAGGTATGACAGGTATGCTCAGCACAATCTTCCTTATCATCTGTTCGATTACTTTCGGTGGAACACTCATAGGAAGCGGCATGATGCAGAGTATCACAGAAAAGATGACAAGTCTTATTAAGGGAAAGACAAGTACAGTTGGTACAACTGTAATAACTGGTGTCATGTCCAACCTTGTAACAGGTGACCAGTATATCTCGATTGTACTCACTAGCAGTCTATATAAGAAACTCTACGAGCAGAAGGGCTTTGAGCCAAGGCTTCTTAGCCGTTCTGTTGAGGACTCAGCAACCCTCACATCAGTACTTGTGCCGTGGAACTCCTGTGGTATGACTCAGGCAACGGTTCTAAGAGTACCGACATTCGAGTATCTTCCGTACTGTATCTTCAATCTTATATCTCCACTTATGTCAATATTCATTGCATTCATTGGCTTCAAGATCGTGAGAAAAGAACCGGT
>JAKSJT010000031.1 GCA_024402125.1 Bacteroidales bacterium | reverse complement strand
TTGTAGTTGTGAACATTGATAATGCCAATGACTATTCTGTAAAGATTGGTGATATCCGCGTCTCAATTCCTTTTTTTGTTCTGAGTAAGATTGATGAGAATCTTGGAAGGCTTGAAAGAGATGGGAAGATTTCAGACAAGGGAAGTATCATTGATCACTCGATGAAAAGTGGACAGAGTCCATATTTATGGAGAGGTGCTATCTATAAGGGTATTCTTTAATCCGATTGTAATACAAGTCCATTCGTTAGTATTGGCAATAGGACATCTTACGTGAAGTTGCTTTTGTGATAAAATGACTATCTTTAGATAGTTTTATTCATTGGCAAGTAATACTCACTAGATATGGAAGATACTTTATCAACGATCTTTAAAGTTCTCAAATGGTTTGCTAAGGATCCTGACAATTTCACATTGGCGGATGTTGGCTATGATGAGAATCAGTTGAAGACCATCTTGTCTGCTCGTAATCGAGTTGCCTCACGATACATTACTGAACTGGATAAGGACGAAATCTTTGTGTTCAGCTGCGATTCTGTTGGGGAGGTCGAAAAATGGGGGAGAGCTTCAGCTGTGGCTAGAGACTCTTTTGGAACAACAAAGAATAGCGGACCTAGTGGAAGGGCTTATGCAATTCCGACAACTGAACTTGGTGTTCCATATGACTTGGATGGCATCAAAGAAGGTGTTGATGCATTCATTAGGTATGCAGGGGAGCATAGTGAAAATAAGTTTCTTGTAACGAGAATAGCATGTGGCTATAATGGTCAGACAGATGAAGATATGGCGATGCTGTTCAAGGAGGCGCTAAAGCTTGAAAATGTGTACCTCCCTCAAAGCTTTCTGGATGTGCTTTTCCATACAGAGATGGTGACTGACAACCCGTCGGATCTTGTCCCGTCTGATCCATGTGACCCTACAGCATTTGTCGGAGAACTTCAACGTAAGTTCTCCCAATATCTCATGATATTGAAATCGAAGTATAAGAATGCTGGGCTTACCAATAGTAAGGAGTATCGAAAGGTAATTGATTCTGTTGAGAGAATGTGCGATGCTATTGTGGATTCTGTCAATCTGACGTTTAGAGGATTACCGGCTGAAGCATACAAGAGACTGTCACAGGCAATAGGTAGGGAGGCACTTAACATTAAGAATGGTTGGATTCTTAAGTTTACTCCTATACCTTCTAATAATTCGTTCTACAGAATGAGAGTAGAGACGGACAATCTAGTAAAGAAGACAGTTGACGAGAAAGGTATGTTCCACATTACGATGTCTCTTCGAGGTATTGTGAAGACTCAAAGATATAGTGTTCCAGGCTATCCTTCTTTGTACATGGGTGTGCGTGTGTTCGGTTGTTGGGAAGAACTTGGACGTCCTAACCTTAGCAATAGCCTTGTGTCCAGGCTGGTTAATAAGGAGGAATTCTATGTACTGGATCTTAGAATTCCAGATAGGTCTGCATGGGATGTCGTTCGAGGGAAAAGATCAGTTAAGCTTCCAAAGCAGACAATTGTACTGTTCCCGTTAGTTATTGCATGCACATTCCGTCAGAAAAGTACATCGGCTGTGTTCAAACATGAATACATCATTCCTCAGCTGCTATTCCAATATGTAAAGGAATACGGCTATAAAAAGAATAAGAACAGGCAAAAGGATGATCGTGAGATTTACGGAATAAAATATACCTCAGTTCATGTTGATGAAGCTGGAAGAAACGGCAAGAATGAATTCTGTAAAAGTACAGGAGCATTTGACAACTATGTCATTCCTGTAATTGATATCAAACATGATTACTGTGAGAGATTGGCAGAGGCATTCAGTATCACCAAACCTATATGCGAGGAATTTGAAAGAGGAAAGGAAAGTATGCCTAATGGATCGGTGTTTGATGCTCTTGAGACAATTCTGGAAACAATAGATCCGACTCCACTGAATGGCTGATAACAAAAAGAGTCTTGGAACTGAACTATGTCAGTTTCAAGGCTCTTTTCCCTTTTGTTTGTTTGCAAACAAGATCTACTCCTTCGGAGCCAACTGTTTTAATATTTCGTCTTTCAGTGTATCGAGACCGGTTCCTGCTACTGACGAAATGAATACCACAGGAAGCCCTGATGGAAGAGTACGTCTTATAGCTTTTGTGTCCAGCTTATCCTCAGGAATTGCATCACATTTGGTGATGGCAACAATGCGTGGTTTATCAAGTAGTTCCTTATTGTACATATGAAGTTCGTTAATTAGTGTTCTGTATGTCTTCTGGATATCTTCATCTGTGCAGGCAATCGTGATAAGCAGAATGGAGTTTCTCTCGATGTGTCTTAGGAACCTAAGTCCAAGACCTTTTCCTTCGTGAGCTCCACCGATGATTCCGGGGATGTCAGCCATTACAAATGACTGCTTTCCTCTGCAGTCTACAATTCCAAGCTGGGGAACCAGAGTTGTAAAAGGGTAGTCTCTGATTTTTGGTCTTGCAGCTGACAGAACTGATAGTAGAGTAGACTTGCCGGCATTAGGTAGCCCTACAAGGCCTACATCAGCTAGAACCTTCAGCTCCAGGTTAAACCATCCTTCCTGTCCTTCCTCTCCGTAGGTAAACTCCTTTGGAGTTCTGTTGACAGGACTTTTGAAGTGATCGTTTCCAAGGCCACCTTCTCCGCCTTTACAAAGAACTTCGGTCTGTCCGTCCTGTGTGAGATCAAACAAGGTTTCACCGGTGTCAGCGTTTTTGACAACAGTACCAACAGGTACATCCAGAATGATGTTCTCGGCACTTTTACCTGTCTGAAGCTGCATTCCGCCAGGCTTTCCGTCTTCTGCTTTGACATGCTTTCTGTATCTAAGGTGAAGAAGAGTCCAGAGGCGTGTATCAGCTCTTAGGATTATGCTGCCGCCTTTTCCTCCATCGCCTCCGTCAGGACCACCTTTAGGGACGTATTTTGCTCTTCTTAGGTGTGCTGATCCGCGGCCACCAGCTCCGGATGCACAATGAATCTTTACATAGTCTATGAAATTGCTTTCCATGTTTCTGCTTGGTTTTAACTGTTAAACAACTGATAACTACTCATCGGCTGCTTTGATGTTTATTTTAGGCATCATGCGGTAGTGGATAGTGCAGGTTTGTCCCAGGGACTCAAGGATGCTTTCAGTGTCCTTGTAGGCTTCCGGTGCTTCATCTATTGTGGATAGATTGATGCACGTTGAGTATACTCCTTTCATCTGGTCATGATAGTCCGCTACAGAGATGTGACGTCTTGCATCAGCTCTAGACATGCGTCTTCCGGATCCATGAGGTGCTGAGAAGTTCCATTCAGGATTGGAGCGACCTTCACAGACGGCGATTCCGTCTCTCATGTTAAATGGGATGACCATCAGTTCTCCTTCGTAGGATCTGATTGCTCCTTTTCTTAGCACCATGTCTCTAAAGTCTACATAGTTGTGGGCTGTCTCAATTGATCCGATGACTTTTGCTCCACTGATCTTATGCATAATTGCAGCAGCCTTGTCAAGGATGATTTTTCTGTTGAACCTTGCATATGCTTGCGCTATGACCATATCTGTTAGGTAACCTTTAAAGTCTTCATCAACAAGGTATCCAGGATTGTTGGGATTGCTTTGAGCTATGATGTCCCATTTTCTGAATACCTTCAGACCAAGGTGTCTTGATCCTGTATGGACTGTGAAGGCATATCTTCCGTCTCCTTCGTCGTATTCCCTGAACTGATTGCCTCCACCGATAGATCCGATTGATTTGTAGAACTGGCCTTTGTCCATACCGACAGAATCGATCCATTCATTGAGTGCCTCTTCACTGGATAGGTCAACGTAGTCTACAAGTCCTGCTGCACTTTGTCTTGCCTTGTCCAGTTCGGATCTCAGATACTTCAGGAATCCTTTCATCTCAAATTGTCTTGTTTTGTTGATTGAGAATCCTGTCGGTATCTCTTTTCGGACTCTGTGCTCGAAGATTGGATAGTCTTTAGCGGGTAGTGGTCTGTCAAAGAAGATAAGGTCAATTCCGCAGCCGATGTCAAGTCCTACATGACTTGGGTTAATGAATGTGCTTACAGGGCAAGTGAAACCTATCACGATGCCTTTGCCTGCATGTACATCAGGCATGACGCGGATTCTGGAGTCACGAAAGAGGGGATTGCCAAGGAGTCTTCCTATCGTTTCTACTGCTTCCTCTTCAATGTCTTCAGTGAAAATGATGCAGTCTTTACACCACTTTCCTTTTAGCGCAAGGACATTGCGCTTTTCAATTGTATTGTTCATGGGGGTTATAAGTATTCGTTAAAAGAGAAGTTGAATACGGTGTCGCACCGTTAACTAGTGATTAAACTTATATGATTGTTAATCGGAATATGAATACTTACAACGTTGAGCGGAATTTGGTGGAATTAGTTATACAAAAGGGACTCTGGACTTGTTCGGTGCCTCGCTGGGGCTTCCGGGACCATATCCCTACATTGCTTTTCCTTGGTAGCTGAGGAAATTCGGTTACAAATGTATGGAAGATTTTTGTTTCTGTCCAATTCAATTCAGCATTTATTGCTGGAGCATTATACGATGCTTTATACAGCATAAACAAAATTGATGCCTGTTTTCAGAAAATGCCAGTTAAGTTGGTACGTATTGGAAGTGCTAGGTGTACTTATCATTCTCAGGCATAATGATAACGCTAAATCTTAATTGTTAGTATGTGCCGCTTTTTGGCACACCTGGACTATATATTTGCTACTTGATGAAATACTGAATTACCGAATAACCAAATTACATGAAGGATTTAACAAAAAGGCAAGCGAGACTATTATATACTGTTGCATTCAATGACAGTCTGCCAAGTACATGGCTTATGAAGTCATTGTTTGGATCAGCTGAGTTATCCAATGCGCAGAAGGACCTGTCTTCATTGGATGGGGGAAAGTGGATGGGCTTTGGAAAGGTTCGTCCTGAGAGATATCTTGAAGTGGTCGAACATCTTATTAAACATGACAGTTCGTTTCTTGAAAGGCTTAAGGGAAGCGATCAGATGCGTTATGGCAGCGTAGAGTTTCTATGGGAACTGTCATGTCTTCTTGCAATGGATGATTATAAGAGCGTACTGGATTTGTCAAGGCCAAAAGATCTTCGCATTGACCTAGCTGGATATTTGGCAGGGATCTCACTGACAGGAAAAGGGAAGTGGGTTAAACATCTTCTTACTCAAAGTGAGAAATGTGAGATCGTTGAAATATGGTTAAGGGATGCCCTTATGAATGATTCCTTCTCGGAAGAATTGTTTGACCATATAACGGATTACATTTCTGGTCAGAAGCTCTCGGATGATATTCTGGATATGATATCTTTCTATCACTGGGTGTACTGCGGTGTGTGGCTATTCGGACATTCGGAGAATAATCAGTCTACAAGGTGGTCTTTAGGAAAGGCTGCTATTGATGAGCTGTATCATGGAAATGTGGCAGATGCAATGAAACTGTTTCATGATGCATTGGAAATGAACCGTCAGTTTACTGATGATCGCAATTGCTTCGATGATCCTATTTTGTGCTGGTTTCATGTAGTATGCGTAAGTAGGGCTTCTGGCCTTAAGGGATCGGACGCAAGGCGAAATGCTCTTTCAAAATCCAGCACACTTAAATTCAGTGATAACCTTTCAGAATCAAGAATTCTCAATCAGTTCATTGAGGATGATTATGCTGGAGAGAATGATGATGTGACCTATGCGGTGGACACACTTTTAGGGAAATGTTGCAATTCGTGGCATCAGTCTCTTTGCTATCTTCTTATTCGGTTCTTCAAGTGCAAGGATGCGAAGTCATTGACGGATAAATACGACTTGGGTAAAAAACCTTCTTCGCTTCTTCTTCAGCATGAACTGTCTTCGTATCTTCCGATGGAGAAGCGGGAAAAAGATGCTCTTAGGGCTCTTTATGATGGCCCGTCATCATTAAGTGCCTTGTACAGAAAGGAACCTTGGGAGCTCCTTTTTGATGGAATCGGCTCTACAATCGAATCTGAATCCAGACAGGGCACCAGAAGAATAGCATATTATTTTGAGGGAACCACCCTTAGCTCTGTTGTGGAACAGACGCTTGGAAGTAATGGTGTATGGAAAGGCAGCAAACCTCTTTCCAGACGAGAGTTCATGTGGAAGGGCTTTGACTTTATGAATGAGGCTGACTTGAAGATATCCTCAGCTCTTAGGAACAATGATGATAAGATATCAGATGCTGCTATAGTGTTCCCTCATCTTATCGGATCTGACAGATTGTATACAGGGAACTACTATGACTCGTCATATCATCATGCAAAGGTCGGTATTGAGACAGCTACGCTTTCATTTATCGCGAAGGGAACCAGAATAGAGATTTCCTCCAATGTGAGTCTAGATTCCGAGGGCCTTGTTCCTAAGTGTGTAGTGACGCAGACTGGATTGGACTCCTACAAGTGTATTCTTATTGATAACCTGCAGAGAAATATTCTTCAGAAGTTCTTGGGTATTGGCTCTCTTCCAATCTCTGCTGCGAGGTCTCTTTCTGAGAATGTCGAGAAGCTTGGAGGAATCCTGGATGTGTACTGTGACCTTACAACAGCGGTGCAACTTCCGGCTATCCCCGGCAGCTCTCAACTAGCAGTAAGGGTTACTCCTGATGAAACGGATTACCGCGTCTGTGTCCAGGCTTCTCCACTTCCAGGCGGAAGCCAGAGGTTCTCTCCTGGAGAAGGGGAGATAGAGATATATGACTCCTCTGAGGGAATCACAAGCAGGGTCTGCAGGGATCTTCTTGAAGAGTATTCCAACTATGAGAGGTTGAGGGATTGTATGAAGGGTTCGAGGGACCTTGACTTTGAATCCTATCAGGAGGTGGTACTTGGCTCGTCAGAGTCCCTTCTTAAGCTACTTGAGTTCACGCATGAGAATCCTGACCGCTATTTTATGGAATGGCCACAAGGTCAGCTTCTGAAATGTCACAGCGTTTCCTATGGTGGAATCAACATTCAGGTGCAGACAAATGTCGGGTGGTTCGATATTGAGGGCTATGTTGACCTCGGAGAGGGACAAACAAAGAGTCTTGCTGAACTTATGACCATGTACCATAACTCTGAGGTTGATGGGTATTTGAGAATAGGTCAGAAGGAATACCTGAAGATGAGTGCAAGCCTTAGAAGGACTATAGAAGAGTTTGATCAGATAGGTCGTCTTGTTCGTGACAAGATCAAGATCCCTCTCTATCAGGTAGGCTCTATCGGAAGGCTTCTTAATGGTACAAGTATAGATATCCATTCTGTGGCGGATGGTGCCTTCAATGATATTCTAAAGAGGATGGAGGATGCTTGTTCCAGTACTCCGAAAGTCCCTGATACGCTTAATGCTACCTTGAGAGACTATCAGAAAGAAGGCTTTGAGTGGATGGCAAGGCTTGGGTCATGGGGAGCAGGAGCATGCCTTGCTGATGATATGGGTCTAGGAAAGACTCTTCAAACTCTTACGGCTCTTCTATATTTCAGCTCAGAAGGTCCATCTTTAGTTGTAGCACCACTGTCTATTGTGCCCGGTTGGGTGGATGAGGCTGCGAAGTTCACTCCTTCACTTAACCTCAAGGTCCTGAATGACCAGACCGACAGGTCTTCGTTTCTCGCTGGACTAGGCCCAGGAGATGTTGTTCTGACAACATACGGTGTGCTAGTGTCCGAAAGTGAGAAACTCTCAAAGGTTGACTGGAATGTCGTCTGTCTGGATGAGGCTCATCAGATAAAGAACAGGGGAACTAGGGCTTCTGCCGCTGCTATGGGACTATCTGCAAAAAGGAGAGTGATTCTGACAGGAACTCCTGTGCAGAACCACCTTGGTGAGCTCTGGAATCTCTTTCAGTTCATTAATCCTGGGCTTCTTGGTCCATGGAAAACTTTCTATGGACAGTATATCAAGGAAGAACTTACAAGTGGGAAAAAGAAAAGGCTTCAGAGGCTGATCTCACCATTTATTCTTCGGCGAACAAAGATGGATGTGCTTGAAGATCTTCCTGAAAAGAATACTTACATCCATCCTGTGGAACTGACCCGTTTTGAAATGCAGACATATGAGGATGAAACTGAATATCAAGTTTAAAAAGGGAAGGAAGACCCAGAGGGAGAGAGACCTCTCGAATCAGTTGAACATAGATTTTCTGGCGGAACTGACCAAGCTTAGACTTGCCGCAAATGACATGCGATTATCCAATGAGGGCTGGGTAGAGGAGTCTTCAAAGATTCTGGCGCTGAAAGATATCTTGTCATCGCTGACTCGAGATCCTGAGAATAGGATTCTGATTTTCAGTCAGTTCACAAGTTTTCTGGAACTGGTTGGGCAGTCTCTACAGAGAGAGGGAATAGATTATCTTTATTTGGATGGACAAACACCGATGAAGGAGCGTTCCATGCTGGTTACAAAGTTTCAGTCAGGCCAGTGTCCGGTATTCCTTATCAGCCTTAAAGCTGGTGGACTTGGTCTTAATCTCACAGCTGCAAACTATGTGATAATGATGGATCCTTGGTGGAATCCATCTATTGAGGACCAGGCTGCGGACAGAGCTCACAGAATCGGTCAGGATAGGATTGTTACCGTTATAAAGATGGTTTCAAAGCACACGATTGAGGAGAAGATTCTAAGGCTGCATGAGTCAAAGAAGGATATCTCTGATGCGGTTCTTCAGGGAGCTGGAGGGGCTGCGGGATTGACATATGAGGATATGTTGGAACTTATACAGGATCCCTCTGACGAGAGTGATGTATAAAGCTGAAACTATAAATGATAAAAAAGCAAACAGTAAAAGCCAAAGGTATGGTTGATGTAAATATGTTAAGGGATAGGATTGTTCACCTTGTGGAGGGTATGAACAAAGGAGCGAAGGAGAGGGAGGAGGTTATAGGCCTTAGCCTTCTAGCTGCGATGGCAGGGGAGAGTATCTTTCTTCTGGGACTACCTGGAGTTGGCAAGAGTATGGTCGCCAGAAGACTGAAGGATGCTTTCCATAGTGCCCGTTCGTTTGAGTATCTGATGAGCCGGTTCAGTACTCCTGATGAAATATTCGGTCCGGTCTCTATCAGTAAGCTCAAGGACTGCGATACCTACGAGAGAGTGACAGATGGGTACTTGCCTTCTTCTGATATTGTTTTTCTGGATGAGATATGGAAGGCAGGCCCGGCTATTCAGAATGCACTCCTTACAGCTATCAATGAGAAACTCTTCCGTAATGGAGGATATGATATGTCTCTTCCACTTATAGGTCTTATATCTGCTTCAAATGAGCTTCCGTCTCAGGGAGAAGGATTGGAGGCCCTGTGGGACAGATTCATTATCAGATATATCGTAAATCCGATATTCGGAAGATCCAGCTTCAAGGAGCTGATTACATCCAGTGGAGAAGATTATAGTGGAATTCCGGAGTACTGTCAGATTACAAGGCAGGAGTGGGAGGAAGTTAGGGAATCTTCTAAGAGCGTTTCAATACCTGATTATATAGTGGATATTATAGCCAATTTACGCACAAAATATATTGTGAGGATGAACCGCAGATTCTATGGCGACGACAAAGGGGCTGATGAGTATGATAAAATACCATATGTATCAGACAGAAGATGGAAAAAGATTGTAGGTATTCTGAAGATGTCAGCTCTTCTAAATGGAAGGACTGAAGTGGACCTGTCTGATTGTCTTCTTATGGAGCATATGATATGGGATGATGATATGGAGATAGAGAAGGTGTGCTCTGATGTGGAGCAGGAAGTTGCCAAGGGTGTATTTGCAAGTTCGGCAAGGTCTATGGGCAAAAGGCCAGTGACAAGTCAGCCCGCTCAGGAAAAAGATCCGTTCCTTCTGACGCCTGATGGGGACTATGTCATTGATGCTGGATCGGAGAAGGTACTGATCAGTAAGAAGGACTATGGTCTCATAAGTCCTGATGGCAGTTATGCACGGTTCGAGGGAAAGGACAGGATTGTACTTTGTTCTCAGAATGAGACCGGAAGTTTTCCTGTTGGAGTTCCAACTTTAGGAGCAGTTTCAATCCGCAATTTTACATATCATCTTAAAAAGGCTCCTGTAGAAACATTGAAGTCTAGAAGGGACAATTTCTTGAATGGGGTTGATTCTGAAGTTAAGTCGAAGATTCTTCTTTTCGAGGAAGATCTGCAGAATAATCTTTTTACTAGGGGAATTGACTCATACAAGACTCTAGAACAGTATTTTAGAAGATATATACCTAATGGACAGTAGAGGTAGACAGCAAATAGATGGTCAGATAAGAAGACAGATCCGAACTGTGGTTATGGAAGTGTCTGGTGCCGCTGGTAGCCTTAGGGATATTTCTGAGGAACTGCTGTCTAGATCTAAAGCTTCTAGTGATATTGTTCGTAGTACAATCTTTAAAGTTGCAGCTGACTGTAGGTTTACATCTACGGCCCTTCCTCGACTTGATTGGCAGAAAAAGGCAGAAGATGCTCTTATTGCACTTGCTGTCGAGATAAGTACGAACGTTGAAAAAGGTGAAACCTCAGAGGAAAGTATACAGTCTGTCATTGACGAGTTCTTTGTCTGGTGGATGAGCCAGATGATCGAAACTAGGGCTATTATAAAGGACTCTGACCCTGATATCAAGGAACTTCCAAATCTTCCAATGACAAAAGTACCAAAGGCAATGGCTCGTAGGCCAGATCGTGTTGTAAAGGATGGCAAGGGCCTTCCAGAGATTCCGGATAACACATATCCTAGTAATGAGAAGCAGGATGGTTTGCATGAGAATCAGGACCGGCTTAGGGACGAGTTCCTTCAGGATGCCTGCAACCGTTTCTTTTCTCCTCCTAAAGAGTTTGCCGATGAATCCGACAGATACAGCGAAGGGTCAAGTCGGATGGTTTACTCCGGAAAGACCAAAGGACAGGAAATAGAGCTGTCTTTTCTGAAACACATTCCATCTGAACTGTATAAGCTTGCTCGCAAAATCGGACGTTCATCCGATGATTCTTCTTCAAGGCAGGGGTCAAGGTTTATGACAGCATCAAAGAGTGACATTGTAGGAATCACCTCTGGTAATGATCTTAGTGCACTCCTTCCTTCAGAGATAGCGACGTTCAGTACTCCTGAATGCAGTACACTGTTCTATAGGAATTATGCACAGAAGAGGCTTCAGACATTTGCATCGGCATCCTCTAGCCATGATCCCCATAAGCATGAGAATGGCCCGATAATAATATGTCTTGACACCAGCTCTTCCATGAATGGAGAACCTGTTAAGGTAGCTACAGCCATTACTTTGGCTGTATCCATTATTGCTCGAAGGCAGAAACGAGAAGTGATAATTGTGAAATACTCAAACTCATATGAGATGAAAAGGGTTAAGGATATCATCAAAGAAAGAAGAGACCTTCGATATTTCCTCACTCATGTGGACGCATCCGGCAATAATGAAAACGTCATGTTCAGGTGGCTTTTCAATGATGTTCTTCCAGATGAGAAGAAGGATTTCAAGAACACAGATCTTCTGTGCGTGTCTGATTTCGGGTGGTGCTTGATCGCTGAGGATGTCAGGGAGCAGTTTGCCCAATTAAAGAAAACAGGTATGCGATGCTATGGACTCAATATCGGACCTTATCTTCCAGGTGAAAGGGTAGAGTTTAAAAACACGATGGATGTTTTGGACTCTGTATGGACATATTGGAGCGGGCACTGCTGGGAGTCTTACAGTTCAGTCTCTAGTAAGAGATAGTGATGATAACAAAAAAAGGAGCTTGGTAAATTACCAAACTCCTTTTGCGAATTTATAAGGTAACAGATACTACTTGAGTGAATCTGTTGTCTTCTCTGTGTAAGCAGCAACCTCGATATCAGCGCAAGCTCTGATGTCACGTGATGATGCACCAACCTTTACAGTGTATGTACCTGCATCAGCAACCCATGAGCAAGAAGCCTCATCGTAAGAAGCGAGGTCTCTAACCTCGAAGCACATTGTAAGAGTCTGCTTCTCACCAGCCTTAAGTTCCTTTGTCTTAGCATAAGCCTTGAGTTCCTGAACTGGCTTGTCGAGCTTTCCTGCAGGAGCAGAAACGTATACCTGAACAGCTTCCTTACCAGCAACAGCACCTGTGTTAGCAACATCAACTGTTACGATAATGTTGTTACCGTCAACCTTTGCTGTAGCGTTAGAGTACTCGAATGTTGTGTATGAAAGACCGAATCCGAATGGATAAGAAACTGCAAGGTTCTGCTTGTCGAACCAGCGGTAACCTACGTAGATACCCTCCTCGTAGTTTGTATAATCCCAGAACTCTCTAATTTCCTTAGCCTCTGCCTCTGTGCCCATGAATGTGCTGAGGTCGAGCTCGAAGTTCTCTGCTCTAGGGAACTTAGCTGAAGAAGCGTGGTCTTCGAACTTGATAGGCCATGTCATAGGAAGCTTACCTGAAGGAGAAACCTTACCTGTAAGAACGTCAGCAACTGAGTTACCGCCTTCCTGACCTGCCTGCCATGCGAGAAGAACTGCATCTGGGAGGTTCTTCCATGAAGCTGTCTCGATAACACCACCGATGTTAAGAACAACAACTGTCTTCTTTCCTGCTGCCTTGAATGCTGCAGATACGTTCTTAACGAGTGTGTACTCCTCAGCTGTGAGGTTGAAGTTAGCGTTTGTTCTATCAAGGAACTCACCTGAGATTCTACCGATTGTGATGATAGCAACGTCGTTAGCCTTAACAGCTGAAGCGATCTCCATAGCTGTTGGCTTGTACTCTACTGGAAGCTCACCTGGGAGGAATGAAAGAAGACCCTCAGCCTTAGCTGTCTTAGCCTTCTCAGTAGCGATGTGCTTTGTGTAAGAAGCCTGGAGGTTCTCATCAGCTGAGATACCAGCGTTCTTAAGACCATCGAGGAGGCTGACTGTGTAAGCTCTGTTAACGTTACCGGAACCTGTACCACCAGCGATGAAGTCATATGAAGTATTTCCGAATACAGCAGCCTTCTTGATTGAAGAAGCAAGAGGAAGAGCAGCGTTCTTGTTCTCGAGGAGTACCATACCCTCTACTGCGCTCTGACGTGTTACAGCAGCGTGAGCTGTAAGGTCAGGCTTGTTAGAGTAGTTGTAACCCTGGAATCTAGGTGAACGGACAACGAGGTTAAGGATTCTTCTGACATTGTTGTCAAGAACCTTCTCATCGAGTGTTCCATTCTTAACAGCCTCTACGATACCCTCGTACTGGTTGAGACGGCCTGGCTGAATCATATCGTTACCAGCCTCCATCTGAGCAACAACGTCCTTTCCACCATACCAGTCAGTCATTACAGTTCCCTTGTAACCCCACTCATCACGAAGGATGTTCTGGAGAAGGTCCTTTCTCTCTGATGTGTATGTACCGTTAAGTAGGTTGTAAGATGTCATCACTGTCCAAGGATCAGCTTCCTTAACAACGATCTCGAAACCTCTAAGGTAGATCTCACGACCAGCTCTAGGGCTTACGATTGCGTTGTTACCTGTTCTGTTAGTCTCCTGGTTGTTGAAAGCGAAGTGCTTAACTGATGTACCGACACCCTTTGACTGAACACCTCTTACGTAAGCGGCAGCTGTCTTTCCTGCGAGGATAGGGTCCTCAGAATAGTACTCGAAGTTACGGCCGCAAAGAGGGTTTCTGTGGATATTGAGAGCTGGTGCAAGAAGAACGTCAGCACCGTACTCGTGTGTCTCGTCACCGATAGCAGCACCTACCTCCTCGATAAGCTCCTGGTTCCATGTAGAAGAAAGGAGTGTTCCGATAGGGAAGTGAGTACAGTAGTATGTGTTCTCATCACCCTCTCTAGTAGGGTTGATACGAAGACCTGCAGGGCCGTCTGAAAGAACTACTGCAGGGATACCAAGACGTGGAATAGCGTGTGTTGAACCAGCAGCACCTGGTACAAGGTCAGCAGAAGAGCCGATTGTAGCAGACTCGTTAGACTGAATAGCTGCGTCCATTTCAACACCGACAACGAGAAGAGCCTTCTCTTCGATAGTCATTGCAGCGATAACCTTCTCAATGTTCTTCGGATTTAGCTGAGGAACAGAAGAGCATCCTGCAAGAGCAAGAGCAGCAGTAGCTGCTGCAGCAAGATAAACTTTTTTCATGTGTGTGTTATTGTTATAGTTAATATAGTTTGAATTATTACTAGGTAATAAGACTACAAATTTAACCATTTTAATCGGTTAATAAACACATTTTCTTGCTTACGGGTCCAAATGTTTGATAAATTCTTACAATCTTCGTGATTATTTGACTATATTGCAATGAAAAGCAATCTAAATAGTGCTTTCTAGTATCAGCACAGCAACACCAAAACAACAACAAATAAAATGAGAAACCGTCTATTATCTTTTGCTTGGGGGGCTGCCATCGCAGTTGCTTCACTTGTGTCATGTTCAGAGAGCCAGCAGTACGCTGAGACTGTAGAAGTAGGACCATATACAGTGTCCCTTATCAGTCCTAACGTATGGCATGTGGAAGACTGCAATTCCTCTCGTCCGGCTGGTAACTTTATGAATGCCGAAGGCAAGATGCAGAACAACAACTGCTCTGATATGTATATCGTGACAGGTAAGGAGAAGTCACTTCTTATTGACCTTTCCAACGATATCAAGTGGGCTGACAATGCAGCTGAGTCTCTCCAGCAGATCTTCGAGGAAAGATCTCTTGGCAAGCAGAAGGTTATCACAATCACTCATAATCACGGCGACCATGTCGGAATGCTTCACGCATTCAAGGACAATGAGGGCATCTCTTATCTTCTCCCTGAGGATGACTTTGCAAGAGATACAAAGTTCCCTCAGCCTAAGACACTTATCAACGATGGATCAGTAATTGACCTTGGTGGTGGCGTTCTTATCGACTGTATCAAGGTTCAGGGCCACACACCAGGCTCTATAGTATTTTCTCTTAGAGGGAAAGATGCAATGTTCAGCGGAGATGCTATCGGATCCGGCGGTGGAGTATGGATTTTCAGCATGGCAGGATACAGGCAGTATGTAGAAGGCCTTGCCAATCTTGTGAAGTTCGTTGATGATCCGGCAAACAAGATAGATCAGCAGAAGCTGACATTCTACGGCGGTCACGACTGGCAGAAGCTTGATATGCCTCGTCTTGATATCCAGTACCTTCGTGATATGGTTACCCTTACTGAGAACTTGGCAGCCGGTACAGCTGATTACGAACCTTATAGGGCATTTATGGGATACCTCAATGCCAATTTCAAGTACGGTAGCGCAACTATCACATGGAATAAGGAAGACTCAGAGAAACTTGTTTCCGCTGAGTAGTAGATTGGATTTACACTTTATTTATAGATATGACGTCTCGAGGAAGGTCTTTTCTCGGGACGTTTTATTTTGTGAAGATGTCAAATAATAATATATCTATCTATGTTTATTATTCCTTTAAAACATGCTTTATTTTGCAGAAATGTCAAAGCATATCTTAAATTGAGTATCTGTTAATAAAATATTTGACTATATTTGAACGATATTCCATATAATACGGTTATCTCGACTTAGGTCGAATGATGGCGAAATACAAACACCAACAATAACTAATTATTTATTTATGAAAAAAATCGCTTTGATGGCAAGCGCAGTTCTCGCTGCTCTTCCTATGTTTGCTCAGCCACAGCTTAGCAAAAACAACATTGACGAGGTTCTTAAGGCCATGACACTTGAGGAGAAGGCTACTCTCTCAGTAGGTGGTGCAAGAGCTGCAATTCTTGAGACTACATTCAAGACAGAGACTGAGACTGACTTATTCGGTGAGCAGGCTGTATTATGTGGTAGTGTTACAGCTTTAATGCAGGCTGGTTTTGAAACATTAGTTGAGGCTGGTTATGACCCTCGTAATGC
>JAKSJT010000309.1 GCA_024402125.1 Bacteroidales bacterium | reverse complement strand
AACTCTGGATGAATCTTCACTGTGACCCCGAAGTATGTCCTTTCTTCATCAAACTCATATATGGCAGCTGGAGAACCGTTGCTTTTAAGTTTTGCACGAACAGTAGTGATACCGGTAGATTTACCTTCGGTAAGGTCCAACTCTTTCAGGAAGTCTCCAAGGCGTCGGTTGCGATAGCGGCGAGGTTTCGGCGTTCCGGACTCGAAATCTTCCATTTTGACCGCACGGTCAGGACCCCCGACATTGGATACAGATATGAAATCAGGCTCGATAACAATGTCAACAGGCTCATGCTCACGATAATCGCGGTGATAGAAAGCGTTGCATACTATTTCTTCCAGGGCCTCATAAGGGTAATTGAAAAAACGCTTAGCTTCCATCTGCCCAGGAACCTTGGACACAGCCTCTTTTACAATGTTGGTCCTGAGGTATCCCATCACCTTGTCAATGATGACATCAACAGGGCCATAAATGGATGGAACCTCAATAAAGTTATCTGGATCATTGAGTTTTCCTTTCGGGAAGACCGTAATATTTGCTTGCATATACGGGAAGAACTTCTCGGGATGGTCATTGAACATCATCAAGGCACAGTTGCGAGGATATAGTGCCTCAGGAGGACCTGCGACAAGATTCATCTGTTCCAGGAGTTCTTTGAAGTCCTTGGTTCCTTCTTCTTCTACCAATTTGCTTCCAACCTTATTTAAGTAATCGACAACCCTGATTCTGGAAATATCGGACAGCTTAGCCTCATGATTAGGCATATCATCGAACGGAACTCTAGCGGTCAGGTCAAACAGTTCTGTTCTCAAAGCACCTTTCGCCTCAATAGTAGAAGAGTTGTATCGAATATAATCCTTATACTTCTTTTCCTTGGCTGTAACACACTCCGGTACTTCATAAGGACGATTCAGACCACCTGGCACCCATATAACAAACACCTTCTTGCCGTCAATATCCTCAATGCTGGTCTTAGGGCAATAGAATGGTCTGATAAGGTTGTTGAAGCCTATCATGTCCTTTTCAATCGGTTCTATCTTCTCAATATCCAAACCCTTGACAGGACGTATTGCTCTACCATTCCTCTCTTCCACACCAACAATGACATATCCTCCTCCGATATTGTCGAAGTCGTTAGCGAAAGCACATATGGTCCTGTAGATAGCGTCAGGGTTCCATCCTTCCTTGTACTCGATTCTTGTAGATTCTACAACACCACTTCCAAGAAGTTGTTCTATGCTGATTGGTAAAGCCATAATACGTCTACTATTTATTTTTAAACAAATTTAAAGAATCTTTCACCATGTGTCAACCTATAACATTCAGATTCTGGTCAACCTTATAATCTGATTGATCGAAAGCAGTGCTCATAAACTCAAATGTATCTTTGACTTCCAGCATGGTATAGCGATTGACTGCGTCGCTTCCTTACATCATTGACAGACAAAAGGCTTGGACATACTTTTACGCCAAGCAGATATACAATTATTTAAAATGAATTATTCATTTTGCATAATTTAAATAGAATAATTGCTATATTTGTGTGAATTAACACAATACAACATGGAAATCAACCCTTTTTATGTGACAAATAATATTCCTGACGAATACTTTTGTGACAGAATTATCGAAAAAGAAAAACTTCTAAAATCAGTATTCAATCAGGAAAATGTTGTCTTATATGCAGAACGCCGAATCGGTAAGACAGGTTTAATAAATCACTGTTTTAACGACAAAAGAGTTCAGCAGGAATTCTATGCGATATCCATTGACATTCTACATACCAGCTCTTTACAGGAATTCGTACGTGATCTCGGTAGTGCGACATTCAAAGCAGTAGCTGGGCAGAGCAAAAAGATGCTTAAGCTGTTCGGTTCAGTACTCAAGTCTTTTTCCGGCAGCCTCGAATTCGATCCTTACACTGGGGCACCAACATTTAACGTCAAGATAGGAGATATATCAGAGCCTTCTTACACTTTGGATGAGATTTTTGCTTATCTCGAATCAGCAGACAAGCCTTGTATAATAGCCATTGATGAATTCCAGCAGATTTCATATTACCATGACAAAAAGGTCGAAGAGCTTCTTCGTGGTAAAATTCAGAAACTCCAAAACACCCACTTTATTTTTGCAGGAAGTGAAAGGCGTCTTATCGGAGAAATATTCAATTCCAGCAAACGAGCTTTCTATCGTAGTGCCAGTCAGCAGGAGCTAGGATGCATCCCGGAAGATATATACATAGATTTTGCCGTAAAGCATTTCAATGCCTGTGGAAAACAGATTGAACCGGAAGGAATCAGGCAGATATACAGAAAGCTTGATGGTGTAACAATGTATGTGCACAAAGTATTGCACGATGCCTTTGCGGGAACTGAGGTCGGTGGTATTTGCACAGTAAACGATCTCATGCAAGCACTGAATGCATATCTGGATGAACTCTCACATAGCATGAAGCAACTGCTTGGAAGCATGTCGCAAAGTCAGAAGGAACTTCTGTATGCTATTTGTGCGGAGGGGCCGGTTTCAGGCATCACTTCTGCTGCTTTTGTAAAACGGCATAGTCTTAAATCCGCAAGTTCCGTACAAGCTGCAGCAAAGGTTCTCCTTGCATCAAGCTTAATAACGGTGAGCCTGAATCATTATTCACTTTCGGATTCATTACTGAAGATCTGGTTGGTTAGAGAAGGGCTCTCACAATGAATCAACAATAAAGATTTTATAAGCTAACAAGATTAGTCGCAGAGTCATGCCAACTAAAAATGAGATAGAATCTCAAAGATTTTAGTTAAGTTTGTAATTATGAAACTGTTCCTTACAAGTAGTCATACATTACGATGGGCTGGAGATCTCAATCCGGCTAACGGATTTGCAGAGGCTTTGGCTAAAGCTTTGGCAGGAAAGCCTATCCGCTGCGTAGTTGTCTCTTCATATCCGGACGATATCGAAATCACCGACAGAATGGCCTGGGAGATTAGAGAGTGTTTTGATAGAGCTGATCTTTCCTTTGATCATTATGAAGTTCTGGATAGACGTACAGTGAAGTACGCAGCAAAGATGTTCAAGAAAACCAACTTCGTTATCCTCTGTGGTGGTCATGTCCCAACAGAGAACAAGTTCTTCAATCAGATCAATCTCAAAAAAAGACTCTCTAAATTTGATGGTGTAGTCATGGGTATCAGTGCAGGTTCCATGAACTGTGCAGCCAGAGTCTACTGCCCTCCTGAGCTTGAGGGTGAGGCTGCTGATAAGACTTACATCAATCATCTGGAAGGCCTGGGATACACCGATATCAATATCCTTCCTCATTTCCAGAACCTTCGAGGAGTGAAGATTGATGGGCTCAATCTCATCAAAGAGTTCATCCTGCCTGACAGCTTTGAGCACCCTGTGTGGTGTCTTCCTGACGGAACATACTTCTTCATTGAAGGAGACAATATAGAGCTACGCGGAAAAGCCTACAAGGCTCAAAACGGCAAACTCAGACTTGTCTGCCACGACAATGAAAGAAAGCGTCTGATGCCTAACGGTTCTTTAAGAAAGATCCAATAAGTCGAAATCAAACAGTAATAGTTAATAGTAGTAGTGTCATGAACTTAATTTACATTTCTCCAAATTTCCCTGATGCAGCATGGAAGTTCTGTGCAGCACTAAAGAAGAATGGTGTCACAGTTCTTGGAATTGGTGATCAGCCTTACAATGAACTTAAGCCTCAGCTTAAGGAAGCTCTTACTGAGTACTACAAGGTATCTAACCTTGAGAACTACGATGAAGTTTATCGTGGCTGTGGTCACTTTGCATGGAAGTATGGTCGCATTGACTGGTTAGAGTCCAACAACGAGTACTGGCTTGAGCAGGATGCCAAGCTTCGTACTGACTTCAACATAACTACTGGTCTTAAGACTGACAAGATATACGCTATCAAGGAGAAATCCGAGATGAAGAAGTACTACGCACTTGGTGGTATCCGTACTGCTCGTCAGATTAAGGCTGCTGAGGGCATTGAGGCAGTAAAGCGTTTCTCAGAGGATGCAGGCTATCCCCTCTTCGCTAAACCTGATATCGGCGTAGGAGCGAACGGCACTTACAAGATTGAGGATGAGTCTCAGCTTGAGGAGTGCTATAAGAACAATAAGGAGTCTGACCAGTACGTAATCGAG
>JAKSJT010000308.1 GCA_024402125.1 Bacteroidales bacterium | reverse complement strand
GTACTTGTTCAGAGCTTCACATTCTGTGCATCATCACATCCTATCACATACCTTGGAGCAAAGCCAGTATTCGTAGGATCAGAAGGAGAAACATGGAACATGGATCCAGTTCTTCTTGAGAAAGCAATCATTGACCGTAAGGAGAGGACAGGTAAGTATCCGAAGGCAATTGTTCCTGTTGCACTCTATGGTATGCCATACAAGATTGATGAGATCATGGCAATTGCAGACAAGTACGGTATTCCTGTAGTAGAGGATGCCGCTGAGGGAATGGGCTCACGTTTCAACGGACAGGTACTAGGAACATTCGGAAAGTACGGAGTACTTTCATTCAATGGAAACAAGATGATCACAACCTCTGGTGGTGGTGCTCTTATCTGCCGCAATGCTGAGGATGCTAATGAGATTATGTGGTATGCAACACAGGCTCGTGATGCATATCCATACTATCAGCATACTGCTATCGGTTACAATTACAGAATGTCCAATGTATGCGCCGGTATCGGTCGTGGTCAGATGACAGTGCTTGATGACCATATTGCTCATCATAAGCATGTTCAGTCTCTTTATGAAGAACTTCTTGCAGATGTTCCTGGAATTCATATCCACAAACAGCCAGTTGATCCTAGATATGATGCTAACTTCTGGCTTTGTGCAGCTACAATCGATCCTGAGGTTCATGTTCAGGGACAGGAGAATGCTTACAAGGAAGTTATCAAGACTGCTGTAGGTGGTGCTGCTGGTGTTATTCATGCTGTAGACAGTGCAACTACAGACTGCCAGCCTAATGAGAATGTTGAAGCACTACGAGTATTCATGCTTGCAAAGAAGGTCGAGTGCCGTCCTGTATGGAAGCCTATGCACAAGCAGCCTGTATATGATGGTTGTGCTGTATATACCAATGGTATTGAGGAAGACCTGTTCAAGGTGGGATTCTGCCTTCCTGCTGGTCCTTATGTATCAGATGAGGACGTGAAGTATATTGTTGACTGTATTAAGGAGGCAATCGCATGAGAAAGATCTTGAAAGCGATAGGAGAATTCTGCGCGTATCTGTTCGTTCCGCAGAAGACGGACAAGACTAGATACCACAGGAATCCTAGCGATACCACTCGCGGGTAAGCAGTCGAAACAATAAACGAAAATAGCCAACTTCCAACGACACAGGAAGTTGGCTATTTCTTCACTTTTAAAGGAAAAATATAACAAACAATACCCCTAAGTTACAAAGATAAAAATAATTTATTACCTTAGTGTCAGGTAAAGATATGCGCCGAAAATTATTTTTTCACAGCACTCATTACTGACGTCGACACTACTCCACCATTGATCATGATCAATGAATTATTAACTTTTTAAAAATTCATTCATCATGAAAGAGTTTTATAAAATTACCCGAGCGACCTCGATAGAGGTCTGTCACAACCTTGAGGAATGCCGTAAAAGCATCATCTCTCTTCAGCCTATTTCCGATTATCAGTTCAGTGTCAAAGATGTTATCGAATCTTTGGAATCCGCTATCGTCGAGTTTGCCGCTGTTATTGGCAATGACGATCCGAAAACAATCCACTCAATTCTGGACTCTATCGACTACACTGGTGTCAGGAACTTCGATGATTTTGACATCGACAACTGTGATGATGACCGCATCTAAGCAAAACTGGGCATAACTGCTCATCTCTTCTTTTCGGCGGGCGACCATGGCACCTGCTGATTTACCTAAACCTAATCTCACAAAAACTGACCGAATCTGAGCAAATAGTCTCCATTTCTATAGGTCTTCTCGTTGATTTTTAGTAACTTAGTAATAAAACCTATAGAAACATGAGACATATTCTTTCAATTCTTTTTCAGATTCTTGTATGGCCGATCAAGGTCATCGTCGCTCTGACTGTCTGGTTTGTCCTCGGCGGCAGCAGATAGATCAGTTCTCCTTATTTATCTTTCCACTACATCGCCACTAGTCGCAGATAGAATGTAAAGCCGTTCAGTGTGAACATTACATCGTCAGTTGGTTCCAGAGGCATGAGTCCCCAGGTCTGCTTACTGAGAGGTGGCAGCTGTCCGTAGTATGGAGTGCCATCACCAATGGAGTGGGTTACTCCCCAGATGTCAGTGTATCTGAAGTCAGCGAACTGGATGCTGTAATAGGTCTCGTCATGGCCATTGGTGTTTATGTAGAGCGTTTCGACTGTGTCCCCGTCATTGGCAGCAATGTCCCTGTTGACAGGAGTGTTGTAGTAGCTGAAGTCATCCACTCTAAGTCTCGCTGCTATGGTCTTGATATTGGTCAGGACCTTGAATGAGGCATTGCCTGTTCTGACAAGACCATTGTTCGGATCTGTAACTGTGCAAGTGGCATTGTACTGTCCTACTTTCAAATAACCATTGACATAGCTATTCGATGCAATGCTTGTCGATACCTTAACAGAAGATGTGACGTCTATGTCTTCACTTCCTGTCAGGATAGCGGACTGCACTGCAGGAGCTGTTGTGACCTTGGTGAAATATCCGTCCTGGAACTTCAGTTCCTTGAATCCTGTCACACCGTGCATTGATCCGGTAACCATTGTTGAGACGCCGTTGTACTTGAACACTGCGGTGTAAGTTGGGCTTACTGTAGTCCAAGCTCCAGTCTTACCCCACCAGTCTTGAGCCACGATCTTTCCTCCAGCATAATAGAGCATGGTGGTCGGTGTTCCTAGAGTGAATGAGAATGTCACGTTTGGAGTAACAGTGCTGGACACTCCGTTCTCGTCTGTGTAGGTGAATGTAATAGGATATGAGTTGCCACCCCATGTGTCAAGTTTGGACTTTGATGCTGTGAGCTTTGCCGGTACGATCTTCTTGGCGATCTTTATGGCAAGAGGAGCTTCGACATCTCCATCCCATGACTCAGCATAGATGTATCCTTCCTTCTGTTCTGACTGTCCTTCTACATTAGTGACGGTCAGCTTGCAGGTCTTTGCATCGTATGAATAGACGCATCCTGCCTCTTCCAACCATTCAGTGCCGGTGAACACAACATCAAATGGTGCCGGTGTCATGTTGATTGTCGCAGATGCACTGCCAAGAGCAGGGACAGAGATGCTGTATGGAACGAATGTCATCATTCTGGAATCACTCCAGTCCCTTGATTCGATCTTCCATGAACCCTTTTCTCCCATGATCTCGTCCTCAGTCGGGATAAGAGTAAGTGTATAGATGGCATTCCTTCTGACATCGAAGTTTGTGGTGGCATCATCGCCAAGGTACATCCTGTAAGTGATGTTGTCTGAACTCAGTCCCAGAGCTGAATATGCTGCTTCCACTTCTAGATATGAGCAGTCTTCCGAACCGCTGTCCTTCGATGGGACCTTGGACCAGGGATCATTGTTGTTCGGAAGCTTCGTTCCCTTCAGATTCTCCGATGCATACAGGGATATCTTTCCTCCATCATTGAGGCGTGTTATATCAGCTGCGCTAGAGTAGTCAAATGAGTCGTTCAATCCGTTGAAGATCTTCACACTCTTTACAACAAATCCATTCTCCTTGTCACAGTGGACGAGCTGCGATCTGTCCACCTTGAAGTCCACCCTCGCAAGGAGTCTTGTGACAGGGATGATGATCTTGCTTATAGATGTGGTAACAAACATTGTTATTGATCCCGACATTGGTATTCCATAGGAGGCAATGTCAGAGTATGTCAATGCCTTTGACAGATCATCGATTTCACTGACAGACCTAGGAGTGAGTTTCTTGCCGTGATTGACCACTGCAAAGAAAGAGTATTTCGCTCCTCGTCTTGCCTGGAAATTGATAGCGGAGCTTCCGTTCTGGTACAGACACTGTTCGATTACTCCATCCTGATTAACAACGAACACCTCATAGTCATGGATGTATGTATCAGCCCAGGTGAATGATGACTTGGTCTGGTTCTCCTGCATGCCCTCGCACTCAAGGGAGATCGTAATCTCCGATGCCGCATGGACTTCTGGACCGTTCTTATCATCACATGAGATGACTGCTGGCAGCAGCATGGCTGCCAATAGATACTGCTTTAGTTTCATATATTGATTCGGTTAGATTGTTTCTGTATAGATTTGCCCTTCTTCCCACCCATCCAGATGGATGGTGATCTCTCCCAGTCCCCAGTCGACTCCGATCCAGATATCGTCA
>JAKSJT010000307.1 GCA_024402125.1 Bacteroidales bacterium | reverse complement strand
CGTCTTCAGGATCACGCATTCGAGAAGTTCAAGCAGTACATCATCAATGAGACAAAGCAGGACGCTTCACGTTTCAAACCAAATGTACTTGCTCAGCACGAAGAGCGTCACGAAGTTATTCACAAGTTCATTCTTGCTGACTAATTCCTCGGCACAATATAAACTTAATAAGGGTGGCTTTGGGCCACCCTTATTCGTTTCATATATTAGAAAAAGCAATCGTCTCAATTAGAACTTGAATACTGAAGCGTCGATTGAAGCGTTCTTAGTGATTGAGTCCATCTGGTACACATCAACTGTGTGATTGAACTCCTCCATCTCCATAACTTCAAGAACGCAGTCAGACTTTCTGTACTTTAGAGTAATTCTGGCATAGCCTCTAGCTGCCTGTGTCTTTGCGGTAACATTGATAGTGTAATACTTGGTATCCTCCATAACAGTGTAGTCAGCCTTGTTAGTGCTTGCAAGATCCACTACCTTACCCTTAACTGCATAGAGAAGACTGTTAGCTAGAGATGCCATAGCAGCTGACTTTGTGAGATCGAACTGAGAAGGCTTGGCGTTTCTGTTAAGATAAAGCTTTGCTCCACTGACGATAACTCTATCTGTTGCAGGCTCAGAGTAAATCATCGCAAGATTGTCCTTACCTGAAATATAGAAGTCTCCCTTAAGAGTCTTTCTAGCCTTTGTTGCCAGAATCTTTGTCTGGGTGAAACCACCCTTGACAGAAGTATATGTGCTGTTTGTCTTCTCAATCTTCGAGAGAATCTCCTGAGGTTCAGCTGCGAATGCGCAAACTGAAAGCAGCAGTGCTGCTGCACAGATAATAAGATTTTTCATTACTTTCCTACAATAGTTTTATGAAAAAATGGAACTTTAATAATCAAACGGAAAAGAAGCGGCTGGATGCAGTACGACAGAAGAATAGTAGAAACCATTCCAATGAGAGTACATACACCAACTGAGTGAAGAGCCGGATGGTCAGAAAGAAGAAGAGTGCAGACTACCACAACAAGAGTGAATGCTGAAAGTGCAATCGCAGTCTTATGGTAAGAGAGAAGCTTCTTGTCCCCTCCTCTGGCATCAGCGAGAAGACCATCCATAATGAATATACTGTAGTCAACTCCGACTCCAAAGACGAAGCTTGACACGATAATGTTAATCAGATTGAACTGAAGACCTGTAACAGCCATGATTCCCTGAACGATGTACCAGCTGAGGAACATAGGAAGGAAAGCAAGGATTGCAAGAGAGAGTCTTCTGTAAGAGACAAGCAGAACAACAAGGACGAACAGTGATGAGATCATCAGGACAACATTGAAGTCCCCGTGAATGATTTCGATCATGTCGCTCATATAGTAGAACGGATCCACTACAATGGCATGAGGATTGGCAGTAACTGCATCACTCACCTGCTTCTTGTCGCTCTCATCAATAAGGGTAGATGTGAATACAAGATAGTCATCCCCTACTTTTTCAACGAAGTTACATGCAAGTTCCTCAGGTACGATACCGGACTCGACCAGAGACTCAGGATAGTACTCCTGCTGAACCAGAGCGAAGAACGGATCGAAGATTTCAGGATCAAGAAGATTGATCCTTGCAGCAGATGCAATGTCCTTTCTGGCCCTGGCAACTCTGTCTTCATCCCAGAATGAAGTCCATCTGTCGATATTCTCAGCCTGCTGCATCTCAGTCATAAGAAGTGATGAAACTGGTGAGAACTGCTTTACAAGACCTTCCTTCTGAAGTCTGTCCAGTGTGCTTGTAATAGCCTCGTTATATCCTAGAGCCTCATCAACAGTTGGAGCTGATGCTGCAAAATATACTGATGCAAGACCATGGTTAACCTTATCTGCGTAGAGGTCCTGTGATCTCTGGACTTCAGGAGCCACATAACCGATGTTCTTCATGTTGTTATCGAATCCAACCTTAGGTGCGAAGAAGAAGCTCGCAACGCAAACGACAGCAATGACTGCGATAAGAGCCCACTTTCTATCAAGTGCAACTCCATTGAGGTTCTCGATAAACTTGAATGCCTTCTCGTTCTTCCTGTTCTTCTTCGCATTGAAGAAATGAGGAAGGAACACAAGAGTGAAGAATGTTGTTCCGATAAGAGCAAATGAAGCGAAAAGACCGAAGTCACTAAGAAGTTCGCTCTTTGTAAAGAGAAGACCCGCAAGAGCTCCGATTGTTGTAATGCAGCTAAGGCATACAGGAGTTGCCTGATCTACAAGCACTCTTTCAGGATCCTCCGTATACTTGAAATGTGTCAGCACATGAAGAACATAGCTGATTGCGATTCCAAGTACAATAGCGCCAAGACCCAGAGCCATCAGGGACATCTTTCCCTTGATAAGGAAAATGCATGCCATTGAGAACATAGCTCCGTACAGAACTGGAACCAGGAGATTTGTAAGAGTTGATCCGTTTCTGAAGCAGAGCATCAGAACCAGAAGAATTATAACAATAGAAAGTGTCAGTGACACTACAAGATCCTTCTTAATCTGCCTGGAGTTACCTGCACTGAGGACAGTTGCACCGTGGTAAAGAACCTCGAATTCAGGATGAGCGGCGCAGAACTCATCTCTAGCCTCCGCAACCATATCATCAAGGGCAGCACCCGCCTTGGAATCAAATGACTTGAAGTCCGGTGCGATAAACGCAAGAGCAGCTGTAGAATCTGGAGTAAAGAAATGCTTCTCCATCATCTTGTATCCGCCAAGACCACCTGTTAGGGCCTGTCCCTGCTCAAGCATCGAGAGGCGAAGTTCAGCCGGGTCATAAGTCACCACCTGAGTAACTGTTCCATCCCAGTCATCATTCATCTTCTCGACATTTCTTTCCATCGCGCCCATGATCTCATCTTTGGTGAGCTTGAGCTCGAATCCTTCATAGGACTCTTCTGGAATGAGCGATGGGAAATGCATAAGGGCATAGTCAATGCCGTTTATCATCCAGTCATCCTCGATTCTGTAGAGGACATTGCCGATGTAGTGAGATGTAGTGTCCTTTGCAAGAAGAGCATCGATGAATTCATCGCTTGCCTGAGCCAAAGAGAAGATATCAGCATCGCCGTTCTTTGATACAATCTCAACAAAAAGCTTGTCCTTTACGCTGAGCTGACCGAAAGCGAGTCCGCTTTCTTCAGCATTGCCAGCCTTTGGAAGAAGCTTTGTGAGGTCCTCCTCATACTTAAGCTGGACAGCACATACAGCAAAGGCAACTGTACTAACTAGAAGACATACCCACATCCATAGTCTGTGGGTCTTGAAAAAACTATATACTGGTAGAAACAATCTTTCCATGTCAAAAAAACAAATGCTATATAACGACTCTTAGCTATAAACCCATTTCCTGTAAAAGCTGACTCCAAGTCATCTGCGTGTAACCGATTTCGCCTGGAGTACGCTTTGATTCATCCCTGATTATGTGAATGAAATCCATTCCAGCATCCATCGAGCCTCCGTCTGTCGATACCTTGTCTCCAATCATGAGGACCTCGGAGAAGTCACATGAAAGACTGCGGCACACGTTGCGGAATGACTCTGCACAAGGTTTCAGACCTCCAACGGAAGGAGCCTCAAGCACAGCGTCAAACAGCGAAGGAGCGCATCCAAGGGCAGAAAGCTTCTGCTGAGCCATCGCATAATCAGAGAATACTGCAACTTTCATTCCTTTTGCCTTAAACGCAGCGATAAGTTCTGTAAGTTTTTCTCTAGCAGGGAAATGCTTACGGATTACCTTGACCATATTAGGCATATATCTTTTCCAGAACCAGTCGGATACCTTCTGGGCTGAGACTCCCCTGTCCTTTGCAATAAGGTCAAATAGGGCCGAATAGTAATC
Organism: Bacteroidales bacterium; assembly: GCA_024402125.1. Classification (GTDB taxonomy): domain Bacteria; phylum Bacteroidota; class Bacteroidia; order Bacteroidales; family UBA932; genus Cryptobacteroides. The sequence goes on along the minus strand of JAKSJT010000307.1, from coordinate 324 downwards.
ATCTGCCGATGCGAAAGGAACTCCACTGAGAGTCTTTCTGCACTTTCTCTCAGAGGACAGAAGCATCATTCCCGGAATGTCCGACAAGATCAGATAGACTGGAAGATTCTTCTGATCGTATAGAGTTCCGTCTATATCAAAAACTACTGCTTTATAATCTTTCATCGCTTTTACTCATCAAATGCAGGCCAAGGGTTGATACCCTCCCATCCTGCCATACGGACCATCTGCTGATGTGCTCCGGTACAGATTCTCTTAACCTCCTCCTTACGTGGAGCTGTCTTATCAGGAACAATCGCCTCTCCGATATGGATATCAACGCAT
>JAKSJT010000306.1 GCA_024402125.1 Bacteroidales bacterium | reverse complement strand
TTATGCATTGCTATGGCCTCGAGAAAGTAATCATCCGCGAAGTTGAACCGCGTGCAAGCAAGACACAGGTCAGAAGTCTAATACTCCTGAAGGAGAGCATGCATCATCCTTCAGGACCGATATATGGAGCTATTGTGCCCGCGGAGTCTGGCGAAGACGTATCAAAGTATGCCCTAAGTGTCGTGCGCGATCTCTATTATGAGAGTTTCAGAAACAGCGCGTTATTCCTTGACTGGGAGGAAGACAATTTCAAACCGTCGAACCTGTTTTCCGATTCACTCAACGAGGACAACCCTCACTATACGGTGCTGAACATCCCGGAAGGCATCTCACCAAAGACAAAACAGCTTGATAAGTATTGCTGCCTTTCGGATATTGAGCTGCATAGAAATCTCGCTGGACGGGAAAACATAGTATGGACTCCGTATGTGGATAGTGTCGTCACTATCGTCGAACATGTCGAAACCGAACCTATTACAGAACCTGATTGTCAGGCCGATTTATATGAGGGCAAGCCTATAATCGTGGCATCCACCAAGAAGGAACTGCAGGACATCATTGCTGAAGGGAAATATGACGTGGAAGAGCCATATGTTGTCCAGTTGCCGGAATCTTGTACTGAAGTCAGTGCGGATGCGTTCTGGCGTGACAAGACTATAGGTAAAGTGATACTCCCTGATTCAGTAACAGCCATCGGTGATAGCGCATTTTGGAACTGTCCTAATCTTACAAGCGTTGTATTGCCTCGTACCCTGAAACGAATCGGGGCAAATGCTTTTACTGATGCCAAACTTCTGACAGACATCGTCCTGCCTGATACGATCAGTGAGATCGGTGAGAATGCTTTTGAACGTTGCTCTGCCTTAAAAAGCATCACCATCCCGAAATCACTGCAAGTGATTGCCTCCGGCGTTTTTAGCAGCTGCTCTAACCTCAAGACTGTTGATGTCCATGATTCTGTTGTAGAGATAGGAGACAGGGCATTCGCAAATTGTAACAATCTGGCTGAGATTTCAATTCCGGATTCAGTTGTAAGAATTGGAAAAGGTTGTTTCTGGGCTTGTGGCTCTCTTCAGTCCCTGACCATCTCAAAATATGTCAGGGAGATTGGCGAAAGCCCATTAGGAAGGTGTTCAAGTCTTGCTAGAATTGTTGTAGATGATGAGAACCCGACATACGACAGTCGTGACAACTGCAATGCAATTATCGAAACTGCTACAGGCAGGCTGATAGCAGGTTGTAACAATGCTTTCATCCCGAAATCCGTAACGGTCATTTGTAACTCAGCTTTCATGGAAAGTAAAGACATCACCAATCTGGAAATACCTGATTCGGTAAAGGAGATTGAGGAAAATGCCTTCTTCTCTTGTCATAGTCTTCGATCTGTGGATATCCCATCGTCTGTTGAGAAAATTGGAGGTTACGCCTTCTCATATTGCTACTCACTTCAAAGCATCACTATACCAAACTCTATCACGGAGATTCATAACTGCACTTTTGACAGCTGCAGAGCTTTGGAAAATGTGGAATTGCCGGATACAATAACAAGAATCGGATTAGGTGCGTTCTGCGGATGCTCTAGTCTATCCAGAATATCAATTCCGGACAGCGTCCATGAGATTGGCCCAAGTACTTTCCAAAACTGTTCAAGTCTGGAGGTGATTTCCTTGCCGGAAGGCATTACGGAAATAGGCAAGAATGCATTCTATGGCTGTTCTGCACTGAAAGAGATTCACATATATAATCCTCTTCTGTTGAACCAGGCAGGAGTTGGAAATGATGTAAAGGTAATCTTGGAATAATGTTATGGCGACAAAAATAACACACAGGGAGGCTGAACAGCTCAGCCGGAATTATTTCGAGAAGGGCTTTGTGGCTGTCACTGAAGATGGCACGGGGTTCTATATGGACTATTACGAGATTCCGGAGAATCCACCAAAGCTGATATTCTTTCATGAAAGGTACCTTAGTCACATGATAGAATGGATTGGTGATTCCGCTGAGGTGACGAGATTCGAACAGTACCGCGAGCCCAAAGATATTCAAACACTGGAACAAAATCTCATGGATATTGCAGAAGGCATATACGGACGTCCACCTGTAGAATATTCAAAGCATGCCGGGACGGACTACATTGATCTTGGACTTCCATCCGGACTCAGATGGGCCAGATTCCCTCTCATGTCCAATTATGCGTGGGGAGAGGTCGTAGCTGGCCTTTGCGGAAAGACGAAGAAGGATATCGAGAGAAAGACATGTATGGAAGACATCAAGCCTGCACATGAAACGGATGCGGTAAGGCGTAAGCTTGAAGGGAAGTGGAGAATGCCTACGGTGGCAGATTTCCAGGAACTGGTTGATACATGTCAATGGCAGTGGAGAAAATACGGATACCTTATCACGGGCCCTAACGGCAACAAATTATTTCTCATCGCCCGGATACTCACTGGTGAACACTATGAGGATCGTGTTGGGTGGTACTGGACTGCTTCTTCCAAAGCTGGAAAGGTAACGGCTAGCGCTGTGTTCATAGGTAAGGATGGATACAGCATCCGAGATGTGTCAATGATGAACTATATGGAGCACTGGCCTGTATTCTCGGAGAATGATCAGGAAACCCAGAAAAACAGCAAGGTTATAACCGTCAAGAGAGGCTCCGTGAAGTTAGGTGATTACTGCCGGATGCAGTACAGGATCACAGAAGACGAGGTGATCTACGTAAAAGGAGACCTTGGCTACTATAGGGAAGGTTGGGACAGTTTTCCTGTTAAACAGGACTGGGACAGGCCATATTCTCACTTAGTTGTAGAGGAAGGAGTGTCGGTCATAGGAAGACACATGTTTTATCGTGCTGGATTCCATACGGCAAAACTGCCATCTACGCTGGTAGAAATAATTGCAGGAGCATTTGCTGAAAATGATAACCTTGAAAACATCTCTTTCAATGAAGGCCTCAAGCGAATCGGGCCAGATGCCTTTGGGGGATGCAGCAGGCTGAAGGCAGTTGAACTGCCTGAGGGCCTTGAGGAAATTAGCGAACACGCTTTCCATGGTACCGCTATAGAAGAGGTCCATATTCCAAAGACGGTAAAGAACCTGCATCCTAACGCCTTTGACGAGAGTACTAAAGTGATATATTTGGAGGAAGATTAAATATAATGACACGCGAAGAATTCAAGAAACTGTATGACTTGCTCGAACTTGCCAATCCCGGCGAGTACGAGTACAATGGAGAAGATACCATATCAAACGAAGTCAGAAGGGGAATCTGGGTCAGCATAATCAATTTGGAAGATTCTCAGGGTAAGGACTCATGGAGCGACTGCTATGATTTGCGAAATGCAAACGGTAAGCTCTGGGAGCGTCATGTTCTGGACCTGCAAGGGAAGAGACTGGAAATAATTGAAGATGTTAAGCGCGCTGCTGAAAAGGTTTTTTCACACGAATAATTATGTCATACTCATCATACCTTACGAAAGTCTCCCTCACGGGAAGCAAAGCATCTGTCGTTAAGATGCTCAATGCCGCTATCAAGAATGTCGGTAACGGGGACACTATTATGCCAGAAGACAGTGTTGAGTCTATCAAAGCCAAGTTTGTCCTCACTGATGAAGAAGGACGTGAAAGCTGGCTGCGGATGCTATTTCATGACTTTCTGGACATGGATAGCATTAATGACCCTGTCATGAAGCAGAGAAGAGATGCCTTCCGTGAGGAATTCGGGGATGATAACAATCACGAATATGCTGTTGTTGTCAAAGATATAATAGACAAGGGTGATGATTACGAGATTGAACTTAGTCTTGGAGAGGACGAACTCGAAGGAATCCAGGATTGGGCAGGATGGGCCAATCTTACCGAGGTATATGGCGTTACAATCTACGCAGACTTTTATGATTATGGTACCTACCCAGGCTTTCTTGGTACTACTGTCTATGAACTGAAGGACGGTGATGTAAAGACTACGAAGATAGATCCTTCCTTGGATACTGAAGGCTTCTATAAGGATTTCAGTACTTTGATAGATTTGTATCCCGGAAGATACAAGGCGGTCCTGGTAGAATCGCTGGAAAACGAGATAGAACAGCTCCAGGAGGTGCACCGATCATTCAAGCTTTCCATTATCAAGGATAATCTTAAGGAGAACGGCGGTCACGCCGAGATTCCCGAAGGATGGACAGAACTCGAAGGCTTCGCTTTCAAGGAT
>JAKSJT010000305.1 GCA_024402125.1 Bacteroidales bacterium | reverse complement strand
TGATGCTGCAAGGTCGAAGCCATAAGTGAAGATTGCAACCATACCGAGGACCTCAGCGCCAGCCTCTCTAAGAGCCTTTACTGCTGCAAGACTACTCATACCTGTAGAGATAAGATCCTCAATTACGACAACCTTCTTTCCTGCAGGAGAAAGACCCTCAATCTGAGATCCTGTTCCATGATCCTTTGGTTTTGGACGAACATAGATAAATGGCTTCTGGAGTTCATCTGCTGCAAGAACACCTACTGCGATAGCACCACACCTGCTACAACCTCTGCCTCTGGATAAAGCTCTGCTGCTTTAGCTGCAAGAGAAGCTGCAACCTTTGAACGAAGTTCAGGGTAAGAAAGAATCTTTCTGTTGTCACAATAGATTGGTGAATGCCATCCTGAAGCCCAAGTGAATGGTTCTGTTGGGCGAAGAAGGACTGCCTTGATATCCATAAGTGAAGCTGCGAGCTCTTTAGCTGCAAGAATTGATTCATTTTGAAAATAGATGTATAATCATTTGCGAGACCTCCAGTTTATCTCTGGCGGACCCGAACTCTATAGAGTTCCACCTCGGGGATGCCAGTGACATCTCAAGGCTAGTTGAGATGATGGAAACATCCTCAACTCTCCTTCGAGTATACATCCCTTCAAAGGATCCAGAAAAGACTTACAATATGGTCTGTGAAGAGTTCAAGGAAGTCAATGCCGCTGGAGGTCTTGTCTGCAACAGACGTGGTGACTACCTCCTTATCAGCAGAAATGGTCTATGGGACCTCCCGAAAGGTCATCAGGAAAAGGGCGAAGACATAGCTGTCACAGCTCTTAGAGAAGTCCAGGAAGAAACTGGAGTTCAAGACCTTAAGCTAAGAGAACTTATCTGTATCACTGACCACTGCTACAAAAGAGATGGCATCTGGCACCTCAAGCACACATGGTGGTATGATATGCTTTACACAGACCCTGTTGACCTCACTCCACAGATGGAAGAAGACATTACAAAAGCAGCTTGGGTTGCGAAATCCAGTCTGCCCGCTTATCTGAAAAACACATATCCTTCTATCGTTGAAGTGTTCCGAGGGGCAAAAGTTTGAAACTTTTTCAAATAATTGGCCGTATTACTAAAGTTAGGAAACAATTATTTTTATCATGAAACTTTCACAATTCCAGTTCGATCTCCCGTTGGAGAAAATTGCAAAGGAGCCATCAAGATGGCGTGATGAAGCAAAACTTATGGTCCTTCATAAGGATACAGGCGAAATCGAACACAGACTGTTCAAAGATATTATCGAGTACTTCTCTAAGGACGATATCTTCGTTCTTAACGATACTAAAGTATTCCCAGCAAGACTCTACGGAAAGAAGGAGAAGACAGGTGCTGACATCGAGGTATTCCTTCTTAGGGAGCTTAACAGAGAGCAGCATCTCTGGGACGTTATCGTTGAGCCTGCCAGAAAGATCCGTATCGGAAACAAGCTCTACTTCTTCGGCGAGGACAAGAGTCCAATTTCTGATGGTCTTGTAGCTGAGGTTATTGACAATACAACATCAAGAGGACGTACATTGAGATTCCTCTATGACGGTCCATATGAGACATTCAAGGAGTCACTTTTCAGACTTGGCAAGACCCCTGTTCCAAAGTGGGTGAAGATGCCAGACGAGGTGAACGAACTTGACGAAGAGAGATACCAGACATACTTCGCAAAGAACGAGGGTGCAGTTGTCGCTCCATCTGCAGGTATGCACTTCTCAAGAGAACTTTTCAACAGAATGATCCTCAAGGATATCAATACCGCTTACATCACAATGCATATCGGTACTGAACCTATCTTTGGTGTCAACATTCCAGATTCTGAGAAGGCTGGAAGAATCATCAACAGTGAAATTGAGGTTGAAGACCTTTCAAAGCACAGAATGGAGTCTTCAAGACTTATCATCTCTCAGGAGGCTGCTGACAAGATCAACAAGACAAAGAAGTCTGGTCACAAGATTCTCTCTGTAGGTATCGCAACAGCTTATGGTCTTGAGACATATGTAACAACCAACAACGAGGTTAACGCATATGACAGCTGGACTAACAAGTACATCTATCCTCCTTACAAGTTCGCTATTCCTGATGCTCTCGTAACTAACTTCCACCTCCCAGGTTCAACCATGTGCATCGCAACTGCTGCATTTGGTGGATACGAGAAGGTCATGAATGCATATGCTGAGGCTCTCAAGGATGAGAACGGATACCAGTTCGGACCTTATGGAGATGCTCTTCTAATCATCTAAAAAATTAGAAAACAGCAAATTTTCATTGATAAAATATCATATCTCTTTCCCGAGAGTCCGGGGAAGAGATTTTTTTTGCACTGCAGTTCTATGACATTGATATTTGTCGCAAAAAACGCATGTCAATTTATGATATTTCGAGTGCTGCGTACTACTCTGCTGCACAAAAGATCTTTGGAATGAGGCCATCCGTTGGCCTTGCTGTCATAGACTATTATGAAGGAGTTCAGAATCTTTTCTCCCTCTCTCAAAGCGAACTGAAAAGTCTTTCAAGGCTAGTTCCTGAATGCCGAAAAATATCGCCGGAACTTGTCGAATCAAGCCTTAAGGAACTCGACTTCCTTAAGGCTGACAACATTAGGTTTATTAGCCATAACGATAGCGGCTACCCTACTATGCTAAAGGAGATTAACAATTATCCCATAGGCATTTACATCCAAACAAAGGACTCAGTTGAAAGCCATCTGAATAGATTGGGACTACTTGGTGTGATTGGCGGTAAATCCATATCTGATTACGGCAAGAATTCCTGTGATATGGTTATTGATGCTATTTCCAGTGAAAGACCTGGTGCCGGTATAATAACAAGACTCTCTAGTGGCGTTGACTCAACAGCAAACATCATCGCAAAGAATAGAGGTATCCCGTCTATTGGTGTAATCCCATATGGTTTTTCGAAAAGTCCAAACCCCAGGAGATACTATAAGTCTCCCATCACCATTACAGACATTCCGCCTGGGGAAACCGTCTGTCGCAGCACTATTCTTAGAAGGGACAGAATCGTTTCCGCCCTTTCAAGAGCACTCATATTAATAGAGTCAAATGTATTTGGGTCGTGTGATCAGATTATTGATACCTCTTTATCCTATGGAAAAGAAATATGGGCTTTTCCTGGTCCAGTCAACATGGAAAGCTATAGCTATAATAACAAGCTGATTAGACTGAACTTGGCTGAAATCATTTCAAGCAAAGGAGACTTGAAAGAAAAAATCAAAAGAATATAGAAGCCCAAGACACCCTATTTTTCTTCACCAATAAATGCTAATGGCCACTTTTTTAGATATCTTTGTCCCATGGAATTTATAGATACACATACCCACATCGCAGATGAAGCTTTCAAGGGTGAAGAGGATGCAATAATCCAGAGAGCTCTTGAAAAAGGAGTCAAGCACCTTATTCAGGCTGACATTGACAGCAGTGAAAGAGATGCGATGTTTTCAATTGTGGACAAGTACCCCGGAACCCTTCACGCGATGCTTGGACTGTATCCTGGATCTGTGACCAAAGACTGGGAGAAAGAGATCGAACTGATGCTCGAGTGGAAAGATAGAGACATCGTAGCAATTGGTGAAGTCGGACTTGATTTCCATTTCTCAACTGAATTCGTAGGAGAACAGAAAAGAGCTCTCAAGGTTCAGTTTGAGATAGCAGACAAATTGAATCTTCCATTAAATATCCACCTGAGAGATGCAACTGAGAGCTTCTTTGAAGTCTTGGAGGAATGCAAGCATCTTGGCCTTCATGGAAACATGCACGCTTATAGCGGAAGCTATGAGACTTTTTTAAGACTGCAGAAATATGGAGACTGGTCTGTAGGAATCGGAGGAGTAGTCACATTCAAAAAAGCTTCGCTCGCTGAAGTGACAAAGACGATACCTCTTGATAAAATATTATTGGAAACAGATGCTCCGTATCTCGCCCCTACTCCATTAAGAGGCACCCGAAATGAAAGCTCATATATCCCAATCATCGCAGAAAAAATAGCGGAACTAAAAGAAATTAGCGTGGAAGAGGTAGCGGAAAGAACCACCGCAAACGCTAAAGCTCTATTCGGAATCTAATTAAGAAGAACCACATAATTATGGGATCGTTAAATAACTCACCTGAATCACAGTCATCTATATTGATGATATATACAGGTGGCACTATCGGAATGAAATCAGATCCGACAG
>JAKSJT010000304.1 GCA_024402125.1 Bacteroidales bacterium | reverse complement strand
TCGTTGTGATAAACAACGACACTTACCTTGGCAGGTCGTTCTGTTCTAGCCTTGAGGTCCTTTGGCATGATGCTTCTAAGCTGGTGAAGAACGCCAGCAGGAAGTTCATAAAGGTCAGAGAAGTCTTCAGGGATAGCGAGAACGTAGATATTACCCTGACTGTATTTGCCTCTAAGCATGAGAGGAGTACCGTTTGTTCCACCAGTTAGAGGGCGACCAGCAGAGATAATATCCCATGTGTCGTTTGTGAAATAGCGTACTCGAGGAATAAGCAGGTCCTTGCTGCTCTTTCCGTTGTATCCGAAATCGTTCACAAGCATATCGCCGGTAATCCAGAACTGTGCGAACTGGTCAATGACCTCTGGAACTGCCTTTAGAAGTCCTGTTGTCACAACAACATCGCCACCCTTTCTAAGCTGAGCATCAATCTTCTTCTTAAGGTCAGGGTCTCCCTTAGCCTGCTCAGTTAGAAGCACGAGCTGCTGATCCTCTGGGAATGTTGGATGCATATCCATAGGAAGACCAATCATACCGAACCAGTTCTGAAGGAAGTCTTCTCCTTCAGTGTGGAATGTCTTGTAAGACTTGATACCTACAGGGTTACCAAGCTTGTATACAAACTTGTCAATAGTAGTGAATACATCATTACAGAGAGTTGCAATAGTAAGGTCAGAGTCTCTCTTTTCTGGAATCTTTGTTCCGATGAGCTGACGATAATCAAAGAGAGCCATCTCCTTAGCCTTGGCGAACATGGTTAGCCAAAGCTGCTCATTGTATCTGTAGCTACCCATCTGGATTCCACCAGAGTCTACCCAACCACCACCATTGTGACCTGGCTTCAGGTTCTCATAGTAAGTGATGACATTGTAGCTCTCGTAGTTCTGAAGATGCTGGGCACCATCAGGGTTTCTGGTTTCAGTACCTGTCCATACTCCGTCAAAGATCTGAGGACCATGCTCAAGGTCAAATCCAAGTCCCTGGAAGTCGTCATACCAGTTAGGATATTTGATGATGACTTTTACCTTAGGGTTGACTTTCTTTGCAGGGCCTATAACAAGGTTCTGTCCTGCTTCAGTCATAAGCTGCTCTCTGAATGTGTCCCAAGGGAGGTCTCCCTTTGCTTCAATACAGTTGTCGCATTTACAGTTTGTGAAGAAGAAGTCATCAAGGATAAACTCGTCGAAGTTCTTAGCTGTGTACTCAGCGATGTGCTGGACCATAGCTCTGTCTTCAGGAGTTGTGTAGCAGTAAGTCTGGAAGTTGTTAGCTTCACTGATTGTGTAGGTGATACCACCAGCTACTTCAACGCCGTGAGCCTTGAAGAACTTCTTTGCCTGGTCAAGAGTCTTCTGAGGGACAATGAGCTTGTCTCTGTGAGTCTCGAGATAGATCTTGTCGATTTTTACCTGAGATGAAATGGTCTTCCATGTGGATTCAAGCCATTCCTTGTCGGCCATTTTCTCAACTTCATAGGCACGTGTGTAGACTGAAACCTTGAAGCTCTTGTAGTTGCCTGCCCAAAGATTAAACGTAACGGCAAGCATTAGAAATGCAGTTACTAGTCTTTTCATTGCAAAAGATATTTAGGGTTATTATTTAGGGATATTTTAGGTGTATGTAAATGTAATAAATAAATCGTTAAAGTAAACCTTTGATGATTAATAAAATAGGTATTATATAATATGTTCAGTTCCTTCTAGGGGTATTATACGACAAAAAGACCCAAAGTCATAAGACTTTAGGTCAATATATCTTTGTGGGAAAGGACTTTAGATGAACTCCTCTCTTTCTCTCATGTCTTTAATTCGGAGCTGAAGGGTAGTGTTACCTCTATAGTAGTTCTCAACGATTGAGTAACAGATGTCAAGAGGGTTACCTTCCTTGATGTAATCAAAGTATTCTGACATGTTGAATGCTATGGCTGCAACATGGTGGTAAGGCTGAGATTCCTGAAGCATGTCAAGCTTCATATGAACTCCACCGGCACCTACTTTTCGTCCATTGCCATCGTCATAGACATTTTCCGTAAAGAATACGGGGTTCGTGTTTCCTGGTCCGAAAGGCTGGAACTGCTTAAGGATACGGAAGAACTTAGGGGTAATCTGAGAAAAGTCTAGTCTTGCGTCAAGCTCTACCACAGGGGTTAGCATCTCTCTGGAGATCTTGCCTTCAACAAACTTGTCAATTCTGTGGATGAATTCATCCAGGTTTTCCTCTCTAAGAGTTAGACCTACAGCATATACATGGCCACCAAAGTTCTCAAGGAGGTCGGAACAGCTCTCAATCGCAGAGTACAGATCAAATCCCTGTACACTTCTAGCTGAACCTGTTACCAGACCATTTGATTTAGTGAGCACGATTGTAGGTTTATAGTAAGCTTCAACAAGTCTTGACGCTACGATTCCAACAACGCCCTTGTTCCATGAAGGGTTGTATACTATTGTTGTGTTTCCGAAAGACAGACATGAACGTTTCTCGACCATGTCAAGAGCTTCCTGGGTAATTTCCCTGTCAATGCTCTTTCTTTCGTTATTGTTGTCATTTATCTTGTTGCCAATCTTTGCGGCATCATCAGCATTGGTTGCTGTAAGAAGTTCTACCGCAAGGCGACCGGATTCCATTCTTCCTGCAGCATTGATTCTAGGTCCGATCTTGAAGACAATGTCATCAATAGATACATGACCTGGTTCAATCTTGGAGAGATTGATTATAGCAAGAAGACCCTGTCTTGGCTGCTCATTGAGCTGCTTGAGACCAAAGTGGGCAAGGATCCTGTTCTCTCCGACCATTGTTACAAGGTCAGATGAAATGCTGACAACTAGCAGATCCAGAAGGGGAGTCAAATTCTCAAAAGGAATACCATATTTCTGAGAATATGCCTGTACGAGCTTGAATCCAACTCCACATCCAGACAAGTCATCAAAAGGATAGTTGCAGTCTTCTCTCTTAGGGTCAAGGACCGCAGTTGCCTGAGGTATCTCTTCCTCTGGGAGATGATGGTCGCAGATGATTACATCAATACCTTTTGACTTTGCATATTCAACTCTGTCGATAGCTTTGATACCGCAGTCTAGGGTGATGATAAGAGTGAATCCATTTTCAACGGCCCAATCGATACCCTGAATAGTCACACCATATCCTTCGTCATATCTGTCCGGGATATAGTAGTCTGTATTCGGATTATATCTTTTGATGAATGAGTAGACAAGAGTTACTGCTGTTGTTCCGTCGACGTCATAGTCTCCGTACACCAATACTTTTTCGTTGGTTGTAATAGCTTTACGGACTCTCTCAACAGCAATGTCCATATCCTTCATCAGGAATGGATCATGGAGGTTTGAAAGACTAGGACGGAAGAATGAACGGGCCTGTTCAAAGGTTTGAACACCCCTTTTGACAAGAAGTTCTGCCAGAACTCGGTCGATTCCAAGTTCTGTGGATAACCTGCTGACTTTAGACGGATCAGCTGATTCTTTGAGTATCCATTTTTTCTCGCTTGCCATATCATACAAAGGTATTCAAAAGATTTCAAATTTAGAATTAAAAGTACTACTTTTGTTTTTCTGAAAATAGACAATAAAATATATGGCAAATTACGAACTCAGCGAGCAGGAAATCCTTAGAAGAGCCTCTATGGCAAAGCTAAGAGAACTTGGAATTGAACCATATCCTGCACCACTTTATCCGGTAAACGCAACAGCAAAGAGCGTTGAGGCCGAGTATGATCCAGAGAAGGGCAACCTCACAGATATCTGCCTTGCAGGTAGAATCATGTCAAGACGTATCATGGGTGCTGCTTCATTTATGGAGCTCCAGGATTCTACTGGCAGAATCCAGGTTTATGTTAAGAGAGATGAGATCTGTCCAGGCGAGGACAAGACAATGTATAATACCGTTTTCAAGAAACTTCTTGACATCGGTGACGTTATTGGTATCAAGGGTTTTGCTTTCATCACACAGACAGGACAGCTTTCAGTACACGCTAAGGAACTTACAGTTCTTAGCAAGTCACTTAAGGTTCTCCCTATCGTAAAGGAGGCAGAAGGAAAGGTTTACGATTCATTCTCAGATCCTGAGCTTAGATATCGTCAGAGATATGTAGACCTTATTGTTAACCCACAGGTTCGTGACGTATTTGTTAAGAGATCAAAGATCATCGCAACAATGCGTGAGTACTTCAACCAGGCTGGATGCCTTGAGGTTGAGACTCCTATTCTTC
>JAKSJT010000303.1 GCA_024402125.1 Bacteroidales bacterium | reverse complement strand
ATTCAATGCGATCCTGAGACATGGAGGTTTCTATTTCTTTGATCTAATTATGATACTAGACTCCAATATCATTTCACCACCTATCTTAGGCAAACCGTTTATTTCGAGATTGATCAGAATGATAAGAATGCTGTTCTTATCATCATTACCGCATTACAGCTGAGATGCCACATAGAAATATATTGTCAGTGCATCCTTGATCCTCTGCTTGATAGTCTCAGGCTTTTTATCCTGAATATCATCAGGATGACCTGCTGTATGATTACGTACAGTAATAAGATTATTCACAATCTCCTTGATTGCAATCTTATTTGGGTCATGTGAATACCAAGCTTTATATGGCAATATACCTGTAGTATCTTCCAGGTATCTACAAATAGTAGACAAACCAATAGAATGCGGAGCCATCATCCATTCATCTCTAATATCCTGAACCACATCAGCACCATTCTTCTTCATATAGAAGTTCTTAAGGAATGTCTCAAAATTAAGGATTACATCCTTTGAAAGATGATATGCTCTATCAGAAGCAAGAACTCCGTTATAATAATCAGGAAGAGCACTCAGCAGCTCATGGAATGTTGAGTCTTTAGTAACCTCCTTTCCATTTGACATGATATAATACATGTTATTAAGGGCAAGAGACAAGTTGATCTTATAATCTGCAAAGACAGGAGCAAACTCTCTATAAAGAATCATTCTCAAATTCTTCCAATCGTAAGAAGGCGCATCCTGAAGAAGTTTAAGATACTTCTTCATCTCGGCGTCTCTAGAGATAGCTTCATGCATATTTACCATTTCCCTAGAAAGAGCCTTTCTCGTAAGAGAGATCATCACTACTCCATCTTTATTAGGCTTTCTAATAAACACATCTTCGTCTCCAAAGATCTTGCTGATAGCTGCCATTGCACGCAGATTGGTTGGTACATAGCCAATGTACTTTGAGTAAATGACATCTCTTTCAACGGCTTTGTCCTCAGAGCAGAGAATATCCACAATAGCACCCTTACGAATCTTATCTCCATATGATTCTGGAACAATGTGCTTATGATTTTTCAAGGTCACAATGCTAGAAAGATTTCCATCTCTTTTAAGAATATCGAACCTGTCTGAATGTCCTTCTACATAATTCGCAAAGGTAACATTACACATGTCAGGGAACAGTGTTCTTATCTCTTTTGACAATACTGTCATCTGCATAGAGCAATTGTTCTCCAAAAGAATCTCCTCTGTGAAATCCATAATATCATTGATTTCTTCCGGTTTTCTCTTTTTACCAGATCTATTTACTCCTCTATGATGTCCAACAGAACTGCCTCCATTTCTGTTATAAGCAGTTCTCAGGCCATTGATATTGTAAATATTTGAGACGCCATCACGGTCTGCTTTATCCAAGAAACCATCCATGTCATTAGCAGATACATTGACAACATAGTCTGAAGCATATTTGTCAATATCAAATTTCTCAGTTTTATTCTTTCTCAACTTCCAATAGCCAGACTTTGCAATAGCCATAACACGCCAACAATCTCTCTGCAAATGGGAAGTAAGGTTTTCTGTCGAAATTGTCGGTTTACCATAGTATCTTGCCTTAACATTATAAAGACTAACCAACTTCGAAGCAGACACGGCTGATTTAAAATCAGTTATATCATTCTCATATAGTATCCAGCAAAGTTCAGGTGACAAGAACTCCAACAGGTCCCATCTGAGAGCCACTACTTTCTTACCATCCTCAACATCCCATATGAACTCGTCAGAATGACAAACCAATGAGTCAAACATCTCCATGAGATCTGGATCTTTCCCGAAAGTACGGTTCAAAAAAGACTTGAACTCAATCTCGTATCTGATATGAATGACTTCATCTCTAAAGAAAGCAAGGAGTTTTCCGATATTACGGTCAAAACTGATCAATGAATGTTTGCTCACACATGGAATCTTTGTACTTTTCTTATCAACACTCTCACTGATTCGAAGTCCCATAACATCACCAAGGAATAGAAGAGTCTTACCATCTTCTATACCACTTTTTCTCTTGAAAGTCTCAACTGAAATAGTATTGTCTACTCGTTTACAGAAATCCGAGAAGTCAGTAATAAGTCTAGGATCAGCAATTATCATTGACTTAAGATTCTCATAAGTCTTTCCTTCAAGCAAACCTGCTGCATTCTTTCTATACTTCTTATACTTATCCTCCACATTCTGTCTAGTACATCCAATAAGAACTGCTATGTCATCTATAGATTTAGGATCTGGATGAGTTGGAGAATATAAATATCTCTCTGTAATAGTTGTAGTAAAAGCCTTCCTTGATTCAGGCCACCTGTCATCATATTTCATGATAGCCTCATGAAAATCCTTAGCAAAAGCTGCCATCTTAGACGCAAAGTCTTCACAAGAATCATAGTTGTAGGGAACAACAATAACTTTCTTTCCTGTCTTTGCATCAAATACTCCACTATGATAAACATCATACACGAGATCGATATGTTCAGAAATACCTTTCTGAACATCTTTCAATTTCTTGGTCTGTTTGAGTCCTCCCTTGAAGAGAGTCTGGATATCATTCGCTCCAGAATTAATCAAAGTACCCAAATACTTGATAGCAGGAATGCAAGAGAACTCATCTTCAATTCGAAGATAGACGAAAGAAAGAGGAATATCATAAATCTCCTCGATAGAATGCTTTGTAGAATCGGTTGTCATTAGTAATATCAGTTTAGTTGATATACGATACAGGATGAATAGTCTTTCCGTAAATTTACATAAAAACGGCAAAAAGAATAGCCACAGTTAAGGTAATTATCAGCAATATTTACATGGACTATACTACTTATCATGGTCAATTCTTTCCTACTATGAACCATTTCTTTCATTCTTATTTAGTCAAAGAGAATACAACAATGCTTACTGTTCTACTGTCAAAATGGACGGTTGACAGAAAGAGCTCAAATAACTTGCGAAATGCATATTAAAACAATAGATTTGCGTATACAAGCTCAATAAGTTTGGAAGCATTAAGAACACTTTAAAGTGTACCAACCGAGTCAGAGAAGAAAGAGTAACTCTCTGATCACGGTGGTTCGTCCGAAAGGACGGATGCGGGCATCGGCCAAAAAACATGCTCTCACTCTCTGCTTCCTTATAGCTCATGCTGTAAGGATTTTTTGTTTAAGGATGATTGTTTTGGCGGCCACCAGCTTGGGTAGGCTTGACTAACAAAAAAAACAAAACTATCATGTTCCAAAACATTATCCTACATGTTCCGCATTCGTCTGCGGACTTCTCATTTAAGGGGAAAGACTACTGCCCTGAAATCATCAAAAGGTGGTTTGACAATGCCAAGGACCTCATTGACTGGTATACAGATGAACTCTTTGTTCCGGAGTACCCTGATGCATTTATACATCCGATTGTATTCCATACCTGCCAAACACTATGTGATGTAGAACGACTTACTCATGACCCATTGGAGTGCCAGGGTCTCGGTATCACATACAGTAACCTTCTTCCTACAAACAATGGAGACCTCATCACAGCTGACAAACGTACACATCAATTGTACTTGGATCACCAATATCGTCTAGCAAGTGCACTTATTAAATATGACAAGCCACTTCTTATTGACTGTCATAGTTTCAGTTCATGTATCACTCCCCTGCAGACCGACCTCAAAGAGATTGAGGGAATTGATATTTGTATCGGATTCAATGACGACTTTACCAGGCCTTCGGATGAAGTGATTAACCTTGTCAGATCACACTTCGAGGACTGGGGATATGCTGTCAGCATCAACACCCCGTACTCCAACTCGAAAACCGTCGAGACACCAGCTCTATACAATTCCCTAATGATAGAGGTAAGCAAACGACTGTATATGAATGAGAAATCGCTTGAAAAGGCCGATGGATTCAGAAGGTTGAAGCTTTCTATTGAAGAACTTTACATGAAGCTAGTCTGATCTATCACGGTGAATATGATTGAATAAAGTATGAGGGTATAAACACATCAAAAATGCTTGAGATTCTAAAGGTTGGGATTCTAACACATATGTACTCTATGCTGAAGGAACAGAGACACTAGGTGAAACTGACTGAAATTTGATATGCCCCCGAAAGGCTCACTTTCGTTTGTTTGTAAGTATTTTTTATTTAAATTTACTACCGGGTAAAGTGTATCCAGATAAAGGGCAACAACTGTAACAATAAAGTATTATTTATATCACTATATTAATTCAAGTAAATATGA
>JAKSJT010000302.1 GCA_024402125.1 Bacteroidales bacterium | reverse complement strand
GCTCTGCAAGGCGATGGAGATTTTTCCCAGCACCATTTTGTTCTGCAGCATGAGTTTACCTTTCACAATATCCAATGGGTTCAGGGTGGAAATCTGCAGACTTGGAAGAAAACCTGAAATAAAACTCAGTGCCAGAATGAAAAAGACACAGACAGACACCGACATTGGATTAATGTCTTTCTCCAAAGCGATGACTCCTTGGAACAGTGTGGCAAAATCTTGCTGGAAGAGAAAAGCCATTCCCAATCCTAATAGGAAGGTGACCATCACCATGAGCAGAGACTCTGCCATCATTTTCAACGTAATCTCAGCACGGCTGCTACCTAACAATCTCCTGGTAGCCATTTCTTTTGCACGGAAACTAGTGTTTGCCACCGTCAGGTTCACATAATTGCTTACCGCAAAGAACAGCACAGCAAAAATAACGGCTAGCAGCAGTTTCCATTTGCCGTTGTCTCCTTGCATCAGTCCTCTGCCATGATTCTGGGGTGCATTCATCACCTCTGTCAACGGAGTGAACGAGATATCGTTCTTATCTGTTGCCCATCCGGCCATGTAGTTTTCTTTGAGATGCTTAAAAATGACATCCATCTTGTCTTTCAGATTTAAGCCAGGCTTGAGCATGAACATGGTCTTGCACTCTCCAAACTTGGTTGTTCCGCGGCCATTGTTAGGAATGCTATACCCCGTAATCTGCGGATAACGTTCCATACACACAATTAGTTGCACCTGGTTAGGTAGAACCGTTCTGTCCAGTTCCTCTATCACTCCGGTTACCTTATAAACTAAGGTAGAATCCAGCCACTCCTCGGAGTCAAACGAAAGGTACTGATCGCCTTTAATCTGGAGGCTTTTGCCCATCGGGTCTTCTCCCGGGAAAAGCTGGTTGGCTAATGACTCTGTGATGACGCATTTGTCGGGAGCATTGAGTACCGTCTTCCGATCACCGTACTTCAGCTTGAAATCAAAGAAATCAAAGAAGGACTGATCGGTAATCAGCAGGATTGGATGATCGCTGTCAGTCACCTCATGCTTTTCCGATTTCACTTTTCCCGAATGGCTCAACAAACGACAGGAGCTTTCTATCTCCGGACACATGGCCTGAATTTCCTTTGTGGCTTGAGGCCAGAAGAAGAAACTATCCGAATTGCCTATCAGCATGATCCTATCGGCATTCTTATGCCAGGTATCCATACTGAGCTGACGCCAGGAGAAGTCGCCCAAAAGGATGACAAACATGAGGGAAATAGCCAACCCTATCACATTGATAGTAGTATATAGTTTGTTCCTCGATAGAAATGTGAAGTAACTCTTCATGCTTTACACTATTTTCCTTAATGTTAATTGTTAAATGTTATAACCCCTCATTTTACTCCGATTTCAGATTATTCACCGGATTCTCCTTCGCCGCCGAAATCGTGCGGACGATGATGATTCCCAGCGTGAGGATAGCCACTATAGCGAAGGCGGCGAGGTAGAGCCAAGGAGAGACAGAGACCTGCGTGGTGAACTGCTCCAGCCACTCGCGAGTGACGTAAATAGCTACAGGTGTGGCCAGGAGGCAGGCGATGATAACTGTCACGACATACTGCTTGCAGAAGAGAGACACTATATCGTTACCCTCTGCGCCAAGTACCTTACGCACAGCGGTTTCGTGGCGGCGGTGCTCGGTTTCAAAGAGGACAATGCCAAAGACTCCCATCAGGGCAATGATGATGGCTACGAGGGAGAAAAGAGCTACGATGAATGATTGCTTCTTGAATCTTGCATAGCGCTCAGTTAGCTCATCATCAACCGTCCAGACATTCGTATCTTCATCCAGGTCATATAATTCACGCACGATATCCCTTACCTTCGTAAGGACCTGTTGAGCATCAGCACTCGCAGAAGTCCTGAATATCAGTTCATAATAATAGAGATAATTCGAACCAACAAATCTGTATGCATCTATACCATTGACCGACTTATCAGTCGCTGTCCGGCTGTTTGTATCTATGCAAAAACCCTTCAACTCATAGTGGGTGTTTTTCTTTAAGGCTTGCTCTAGTTGAGCCTCACTGTAGAGCTCCTTGGCTTTCGCTGAGAGGATAAGTGTGGATATGCTGCTCTCTGTCATCCCTTCGCCAGACAACATCTTGATACCTAACACATCAAAGTAGTTAGGCAGCACGCTTCTGACCGACAAGGTGAAATTGACCTCTCCGTCGCTGATGGCTTGCGTCATACCTGCGTTGCCCGTAATCTGGTTGTTGGATGCTGTAACTCCGACAATCTCAGGAATACTTTCCACACGCGATTTCAATTGCGGCTGGTAATAAGGAATACCCATGACGTAGAGATTTTCTTTGTCCAATCGTAACTCCTGACGGGTCATGTGCAGATACTGGCTGTAGAACACGGCAGAAATAACCATCATCGTCACAGCTACAGTCAGCTGCACAGTGATAAGACTCTTTCTCAAAGCGCGTCCTGTCATGCTTCTTGAGAAGCCGCTCCTAACACCCATAGCAGCATCAATCCTTGTGACATACAATGCTGGAAATAAAGCAGAAAGAACAGCAAATACCACAGAAACGACGATCAGAATGCCGAAAGTCAGCAGATTCTCTTCAAAACCTATGCTACCCTCTGTCAGTTCATTGACAGGACTCTTGGTAATAGCCAATATCAGGATGCATGCAAGTACAATGGCCACCCCGACATAGATAAGCGCCTCTTTGACAAACTCCCAGATCAGAGAGGTGCGTGAAGCACCGAAAACCTTGCGGATATTCACTGAGCGTATCTTCTCTGGCACAAGCGCCACGAAGAAATTGACAAAGTTGATGAAGGCAATAAGCACAATGAGCGCAGCAATACCCACTAAGGTATAAAGTGTGGAACGTGAAGTATTATTATGAACATAAAGATAGACCTCATCCGACAGGTGAACTTCTGACAGCGGAATCAGCTTGCAGCCACGTGCATTCTCATTGATGAAATCTTCGCCTACTTCCTCTCCAGTTTCCTGAGCCACGATTTCTGCCATTTCTGTAACAAACTCACGATAGTACTTCACGTATTGATCGTAGAATTTCTCTTTATCCTCTTGATTAGCAAAAGATACGATGCCGTTATAATTGAAATTATTATCCCGTTCAGCCAAGATGGTCTCTTCTTTATTCTGGATTACATCACAACCATCCAGATCAGAATTCTCCGCAAAAGTCCTATAGATACCCGTCACGGTTGCAGGAACTTTCTTCTGTTGCATTATGTCGAACACATAGATCGTTTCACCTTGACTTACGGACATTAATGATGCAGCTTTTTCAGAGATGGCCACTCCTTCTTCTGTTTCTGGGAACGAACCAGAGACAAACTCTACGCCAAGAATATCAGCGCCACTTTTTGTAAACCAATAGATTCCCAGGTGATAAAGGTTCGGATTCCCTTCTTCCCCCGCATATACTTTATCACCATAATTCTGGAATCTTAAGAAGCCGATCTTGGCACCAGGAATCGACTCAGCTGCCTTGCGAGAGGTTTGCAAAGGCATCTTAGAGGTCCATTCATCATTTGCCCATGAGGCGCAGATCATGTATTTCTTCTCCGCATCCTTGATGCTACGATTATACGTCAAGTCATACATCACCTGCGACATAATCACATAGAATGCCGCGAAAGCGATGGTCATGCCGAGGATGTTCAGGATCGGCGAGGCTTTGGTTTTTGAGAACTTATTCATTGTTTTTTGATTGATTTTCTTTTTATCCGAGGGCTTCGCCCCCGGTTACTCAAAGTATCGGCTTCCAGCCGAATCTTCCGGATTTCAACAACTGGTTCCAGATGTTGGTATCTTGCGTCAAGGATTTCAACATTTGGTACCAGATGTTGATATTTTACATCAAGGATTTCAACACTTGGTTCCAGATGTTGATATTTTGTTTCGTGCCATCTCCTCCACCGTACGCTGTAGAGGATGCCTGCATCTCGGCATCCTCCCCACTGTACAGTGGAGGAGATGCCTTGGTCAAGGAAATTGACGTTACGTACACAACGTCAAAATTTTTATTGCAGGATCAGCACATCGTTATCGCCGTAGTTGTCATACCCCGAAGTGATGACTTGCTCGCCAGCAGAGAGGCCTTCGAGCACCTCATAATACTGAGGATTCTGACGTCCGATGCGAATCTCGCGCTTCGTGGCTCGTGTTCCGTCGGCGTTGAGCACATAAATCCACTTGCCACCCGTCTTCTGGAAGAACGAGCCGCGAGGAATGAGCAAGGCGG
>JAKSJT010000301.1 GCA_024402125.1 Bacteroidales bacterium | reverse complement strand
AATGCACTGTATAAACATACATGTGGTTGATGCTCTTCCAGAGCTCCTGGAACTCCTTCTTCTTGAAGTTGTCATTCAACTTGTTCTCGTGAACGGATGTTGCGTGACCGTCTTCAATCATGTCATCAAGCACAACACTCTCATCGCCAAAAATAATCGGAATCAGCCTGCATAGTCCGGCCAGGATTGCAAAGAAGTTTGCATGGTGACCGATATTGAACGCCTACGTGCTGATTATTGATTTACTTTCGTCACCAGGCGGACGGAGTGACCGAGACACCGCGCCTTACTATATTCCTTTATATCCTTGTCCTCCCCGTACTCGATAATGATAATGTATCCTTGAGACGCCCAAGATGTTGACTCAATTGATGACGACCAATAGAAGCAAATTGAGCCTACATTACCTACCATAGTAGCATGAGTATCCCAAGAATCATAAAATCGGTAGCCGGCGGTAGGCAGAAAGACTGCGCCGGCATCTTCCATTGAAGTCCAATCGTTACCGGAATAGACATTCGCGTTCCAAGCAGCGTTTCCAGACCTTGGGACAAAAGCTTCACTTCCCTTATTCGTCATAGGGTCGTTGAAAACATCAGGGACAAAAAGAAGGCCCTTGACTCCACATACGGTTGCGGAACCATATTTATCTTTACGAGCTGTGTTGTTCCCAAATAAGTATTTCCATTCATCTTTCGACAGTGTGAACCAGGTTCCTTCACTGTCAATGGCCTTTCCCCAATCTTTGAGATTTCCAGAATATAAGCTGGTAGATTCAGAGGTGCTGATTCCAAAGTAATTCTGTTCGCTAGAAAAGTAAAAAAGGTCAACAATGGAACCAGTTGCCTGGTTGTCAATGGTTGTATTGCCGGCTTTGTCTCCGACATACTGATATTGTTCATTTGCGAATCCCCAGCTGTAGCCGCTGCCGTTGTTTTTGGTTGCCTGGAGGTTTCCCTTGGAGAAGCGAACTTTCTTGCTAGAACTTACGCTGAAGACGCCACACAGGACATCAGGCTTTGGCGCAGGCGGCATTAAAGAGATGCTGACAGGAGTAATCAGCGCGCGTGCAATATTGAGTGTTTTGCCTGCTTTGAGAGTCTTGGTGATTGTCTCACCTTCGGCAGGCACAAATTCTATCCTTACTCCGTGATATTCAGCTGGAGGCAAAGCGATATAGAAATCGGTTCCTTCAGCCGAGAGTTCTACACCTTCACCAAAGTCGAGAGAGACATCTTGGTAATTGTTTTTAACAAAAGATATTGTTCCATCATCTTTAACGTAAATCATACCGCTCATATCTTCATCAGAAGAAATCCTGATTTTTTTGATAGTGTCCGTTCCTTTCAATGATAAGCGAAGCAGACCGCACAAGTTCTTGAATTGCGTTGCGGGCACATCTCCACCTATTACCGAAACAGACGTAAACATAGGAGCATTTGATATTACACCGTCGCCCATGTACTGTTGTATCCTTGGAAGCAATGAACCATCTGTTCCGTAAAAAAGCCTATATTGGCCATCAGGAATATTCTCACTGCTGGTAAAGACTCCGGACGTTTTTCCTGCGCCTTCGGAAAGAGTCAATTGAAACATTCTTTCATCGGCATCGACAGCTGTTATCTCGTCCCCCTCGCTCCATAGCACCTGATAACCGCTGGCGTCATTGCCGGACAACGACGTCTTGGTATCAAGACCGCTTTCAGTATTTGCAATAATCGTAATCATACGGCCAGGTGACTCTATCTTGTTGCAAGAGACCAGTCCAAGAGCAACCGCTGTTGCGAAAAATAAATAATATATCTTTTTCATCGAATTCCTGCTTAAATGTTGCTACTCAAAATCGGAATCATCAAGAAAATGCTCATTCATTCCATATCCTTCCGTTCCGGTACTGACGCAGATGACATCGTTTCCATCTATTTCAATTACCATAACCAACGGGCTCTCGTAGAGCTGATTCATGTAGTTTGAGTCTTTTGTGTTCATATTGTGTAATTGTTTATTTGCTTGAATATGTTTGCATTCGTTACGGCATAGGATGGAATGGACGGATTGCTGCTTTTGAACTCTTGGGGTGAGAATGAATAGGATCAACATACATGGTTCCTTTATCAGGATCGTAAAAAACAAACATCAAATACATACCACCATCCGGTGCTTCTGTTGATGTCCAATAAGAGCCATAATCCAGACCGGTTACGAAGGGAGGTTCACCGCCCAGAACTGGAAACTCCAGATTATAGGCATCATCCGGTCTCAAAGCTTCGCCTATGCCCACATCCATTCCTGGCTTGTAAATATAAATAGGTTTATAATGATAACCCCATTTAGATTGGTCCGAACATAAACCTATCATTTCATCTACAGTAGGTAAATACCAGCCACCGTGGAAAATAAAATGAGAAATATTCTCATACGTGGTCATTGCACCATAGCAATTGTAGCGCACCTTATCATCCTCATAATTATACCTCACATTATTCGCATCAGCATTCTTGAGGGCAATTACGACTTTTGTTTTGCCTGTATCCAGATTCAGCTCATACACTACACCTTCTTCGCCACTAATGAATCCTACGGCATCAACCGGAGTGTTTCTGGTGATGGGCAATCTATGAATAGGACGCACACAAGTCTTATTAGTTTTAGTAAGTGCAGGATTTATATAGAGAGAACCATCTACCATAGAACACGGTAAATGAGCGGTATTTTCAAGCCTAAGGTCACTTCCCCATATTACCGATTTCCCGCTGAGGCTACTTATGCCTGCGCCATTTAAAGGAAATTCCAAATCAACACCATCTGCGATATTCAGGACAAAGCTGTTGGAAGTCTTACGTGATTGAAAGTTTTGCAAAGCTTCTATTTCTTCCTTTGACGGTAGTCTCCATCCCAATCCCCATTCATCACTGTTCTGTTGATTGACAGCATTTTGCCAGGTCATCTCCGTACCTTTTGCCGTTGGCGAGCTGGCACCCACGTTTTTGGTAGCGATAGCCATCTTGCCTACATTGCCACCAAGGTCAACAACCACGCACTCGCGTCCATAAAGCATGCCTACAGTTCCCACAGGGGAATCCCATGTCAGAGGCACATCGTCATTGGTGAGACCTGTTACGGAAAAGGCGACAGGAGTGATCTGTGCGCGAGCGATGTTGAGACTCTTTTCTGCCTTGAGGGTCTTGGTGAATGTGTGGCCTGCGAAATCACTTATATCAATCTTCACGCCTGTGTAGTCGTTTGGAGGCAAGGCGATATAAAACGACTGATAGCTTTCTGTGAGACCTCTGCCACTACAGCCGCAACCGAGAGTTATATATCTCAGAGCAGGATTTCCTTTGGGGTCCTGAACGCCCATGCTGCCGTCTTCACGGAAATTGGCATAATGACTGACCAGTCCCTCATTTGTTGAAATGGTGATACTCTTTACCGTACCGGTACCCTTCAGATTCAGACATAACAGTCCACATGCGTTCCTGAAGACGATAGATGATGCCACTCCGCCGCTGACAGTAAATTTGGCCGTCATAGGTGCATGTGACACGGATTCTTCAAAGTCAGCTGTCTGTTCTCCAAATTTTTCCGGTTCATAGCGATAATAAGCATAATAAGCCATATAATCTCCATCTGCAAGAGAGGCTCCTACGAAGGCCCCTGATGTTGACCCTGCGCCTTCGCTCAGTGTATATTCAGTTGAAAATAAACCACCGACTTCTCTTACCAGGATTATCTTATCACCTTCGCTCCACAGCACCTGATAACCAGTCTGGTCATCGCCGGAGAGTGTGGCTTTTGTAGAGCTTCCGTCTTCGATATTGGCCACAATTGTCATCTGGCCGATAACTTCGGAAGTTGCAGGCTCCTCAGGAACAACAGCCTCTTTTGCGCATGAAGCCAGTCCGAGAGTGAGGACCGCGGCTGCGATATAGTAGAATGTCTTTTTCATCATCTTGATTCTGCTAAAGCTTATTACTCCCAGTCGTCCTCTCTGAGACCGTTAGGGTTAAGGCCATAGCCTTCTGTACTTGTACAGATCAGCTCTTGGCTGTCAATTTCGATCACCCTGCAGTTAGGGCTCTCGTAAGCGGCTGTTGCCGTAGTTGTAGATTTCATAAAACGTATCATTAATGGTCGTAAAGATACATATATTATACAAGACTCTATTGTAATTTCAACAAATTTTCCGAATTGTAGAAATGACAATGGTATTTGTTGCTATTGTCGTATATTTGGGCTTTGATATACACTTACCGAAAGCTTATAATCACAACA
>JAKSJT010000300.1 GCA_024402125.1 Bacteroidales bacterium | reverse complement strand
GAGCTCTTCGGTGGCCAGGGTACAATCAACGTGAATTCATGGAGCCCTGACAGCAAGAAGTTCGCTTATGTCAGCTACAGAATCAAGGATGAGATCGAGGCACCTAAGAAGGATATGAGCGTTCAGCTCTACTCCCTTAGAACTCTGCTCGGATCTCCTGCTCTCTTCGAGAAGAACAGCGACTATGTTCTCTCCAGAGTCAAGCAGATGGGATTTACTGGTGTAGAGGCAGCTAGCTACAGTGACGGTAAGTTCTCTGGTCTTTCTCCTGTTGACTTCAGAAAGACAATCGAGAAGTATGGTCTTAAGATCACATCATCACATGTTACAAGATTCATGACAAAGGATGAGCTTGCAACAGGCAACCTTACAGAAGCTCTCAAGTTCTGGGATAAGGTTATCGCTGACCATAAGGCAGCTGGCATTCCAGTGCTTGTCATGGCAATGGAGCTTGCAAAGCAGAACGAGGATGAACTTAAGATTATGGCGGATCTTCTCAATCAGATTGGTGAGAGATGCAACAAGGCTGGTATCAGATTCGGATACCATAGCCATAACCATGAGTTCAAGAGAGTCGGTAAGACAACTATGATGGATTACCTTATCTCCAACACAAAGCCAGAGAATGTATTCTTCGAGATGGACGTATACTGGGCAGTAGTCGGTGGTGCATCTCCTGTTGAGTACATGAAGAAATACAGAAACCGTTTCGAGATCCTTCACATCAAGGACAAGTATGAGATCGGTCAGAGCGGTATGGTTGGCTTCGATGCAATCTTCAACAATTTCAGAGTTGCAGGAACCAAGGGATTTGTTGTGGAGCTTGAGCGTGCTTCAACTCCTAATATCCTGAAGGGCCTTCGTCAGAGTGCGCTATAGCTTCGTAATTCATCATTAGTAAAGGAAACATAGAAGTAATAGCACATATGCAGAAAATCGGTATTATCGGATGTGGAAAGATCGCCCAGGTGCGCCACATCCCTGAACTTGCCAGGAATCCAAAGGCAAAGATTGTCGGTTACTATAATCCAACAACATCAAGAGCTGAGCAGATGGCAGCTCAGTATGGTGGAAAAGTTTATCCAACCATCGAGGAGATGCTTGCAGATCCTGAGATTGATGCAGTAGTGATGAGTCTTGCGAACCAGGTCCATGCAGAGGTTACAATCAAGGCGCTGAATGCCGGAAAGGCTATCCTTTGCGAGAAGCCTATGGCTAACACAATAGAGGAGTGCGAGGCTATGGTAAAGGCTGCCAAGGATAACGGAAAGCCTCTTATGATCGCTCAGAACCAGAGACTCACAAAGGCTCATATGTGTGCCCGTGAGCTTATCGAGAAAGGTGAGATCGGAAAGGTGATCACATTCAGGACAACATTCGGACACAGTGGCCCTGAGAACTGGAGCGTAAATCCAGGAAAGGGAACTTGGTTCTTCAACAAGCAGAAGGCGTCTCTTGGTGCTATGGCAGACCTTGGTATTCACAAGACAGACCTTATCCAGTTCCTTCTTGGTCAGAACGTGACAAGCGTGAAGGCTACTCTTGCAACAGTTGACAAGACTGACGAGGCTGGCTCTCCAATCAGCGTTGAAGACAATGCTATCTGTATCTACACCATGAGTGAAGGAACTATCGGAACAATGACTGCCAGCTGGACCTACTACGGTCAGGAAGACAACTCTACTGTTCTGTACGGAACCAAGGGAATCATGAAGATCTATGATAGACCTGAGGAGTATGCTATTGAGATCATTAAGCCTGGGCAGGAGTCCCAGAAGCTCGATATTGAGCCAATCCAGACAAACGATAACCAGACTGCATCTGGAATGACTGATCTTTTTGTCGATATTCTCGAAGGCACAGACAAGGAGTCTCTAGCTAAGAATGATTTCTTCCTCTCAGGAGAAAGCCTTCTTCCTGCTATGAGAGCAATCTTTGCTGCAGTCAAGTCAAGCAGCGAAGGAATCGCTGTCGATATCCCTGAAAACAAGTAATCGAATATTATTATGAAACTAAAAAAACTAATATATACCGCTATGGCAATTGGTACAATCGCTTCAGCATCTTCATGCGGATCAGGTAACTCATCAGCTCCTGCATGTGAGTTCTCAAAGAAACTCCCAGTCGGAGTTCAGCTATATTCAGTAAGAACAGATCTTGAAAAGGACTTCTACGGTACTCTGAAGGCAGTCAAGGAAATGGGTTATGCCGGCGTTGAGTTCACTGGTGACTACTACGGAAATACTCCTGTTCAGGTCAAGAGATGGTGTACAGAGCTTGGTCTTATCCCATTCTCAAGCCATATCCCATTCCAGCAGATGATCGATGACTTTGACAAGGTTATCGAGGAGAACACAATCCTTGGAGTTCAGTATCTTGTATTCCCATATATGGATGAGGTTAGCCGTCCGGGTATTGACCCTGAGCAGTTCGCTAAGACAGTGAAGCTCATCGGTGAGTGCGGAAAGAAGGCAGCTGAGGCTGGATTCCAGCTTCTTTACCATAACCACGACTTTGAGTTCGTTACTATGGCAGACGGAACAGTCGGATATGACTATATCTTCAGCCAGAACGATAGAGCAAACCTTCAGAATGAGCCGGATGTGTGCTGGGTAGACTATGCCGGTTACAATCCTGTAGAGCTTCTTCAGAAGTACTCCGGAAACATTCCGGTAGTTCACCTCAAGGACTATAAGCTCGAGGGTAAGCTCTCGTCAGCTCCTTATGCTCTTATCGGAGTTACAACTGACAATTCTATGAAGGATGACGGCGGTTGGTTCGAGTATCGTCCGCTCGGTGAAGGACAGGTTGACCTCAAGGCTGTCATCAAGGCATCCATCGAGGGTGGTGCTCAGTGGCTTTGCGTAGAGCAGGATGAGCCAAGCATGGGCCTTTCTAGACTTCAGAGCATCGCGAAGAGCGTTGAATACCTCAAGTCTCTTGATTTAATGTAATTATCTATAACTGATCATATCTATTATCTTATGAATTTCCTTGAAGAAAAGATTCTGCAGGACGGGGTCATTAAAGAGGGCAACATCCTGAAGGTGGACAGCTTCCTTAACCACCAGATCGACATTGACATCATGAGGCAGATGGCCTATGAGTTCAAGCGTCGTTTCCGTGGTATTGAAGTGAACAAGGTCCTTACTATTGAAGCTAGCGGTATCGCTATTGCAACTCTCCTAGGTAACCTTTATGATGTCCCTGTTGTGTTCGCAAAGAAGAGCGAGACAGCAAACAGCACAGATGACAAGTATGTAGCGAAGGCATACTCATTTACTCATAAGAAGATGAACAATGTGTTTGTCTCAAAGCCTTATCTTAACGCAACTGACAAGGTTCTCATCGTGGATGATTTCCTTGCCGACGGAGAGGCCGCACATGCACTTATCGACCTTATTCACCAGGCTGGAGCTACCGTTGCCGGAATCGGTATCGCTATCGAGAAAGGTCAGCAGAAGGGTGGTGCAACACTTAGAGGTGAGGGCTACAGAGTCGAGTCAATCGCTATTGTCGAGTCAATGGACTGGCAGACCCAGACAATAAAGTTCAGAGAGCAGAAGGCTCTCCCTATTCAGAATCCAAATCTTCATATTTAATCAATATTTATGGCTACAGCAAATAACAATATCTATCAGCTCGACGGAAAGGTGCCTATGCATCAGGCTATTCCTTTCGGTCTCCAGCATGTCCTTGCAATGTTCGTTTCGAACATTACACCTATCATCATCCTTGCAAACATCGTAGGACTTGATTCTGCACTCAGTGCTGCACTTGTTCAGAACTGTATGATCATCGCAGGTATCGGTACACTTGTACAGCTCTATCCTGTATGGAAAGTCGGTTCACGTCTTCCAATTGTCATGGGAATCAGTTTCACATTCCTTTCAGTAGCGATTTTCATCGGTACAACACAGGGAATGGGTTCTCTTATGGGAGCAGTTATTGTCGGCGGTATCTTTGAAGGTCTTCTGGGACTTTTCGCAAAGCATTGGATAAAGATCATCTCTCCAATCGTTGCAGCAACAGTAGTAACAGCAATCGGTTTCTCACTTCTTCCTATCGGTGCCAATTCATTCGCCGGTGGTCAAGATGCAGCTGATTTCGGTGCACTTCATAACTGGATCGTAGGAACAGTTACTCTTCTTACCTGTCTTATCTGTCAGGTATTTGCTAAGGGATTCCTGAAGAGCCTCTCAGTACTTGTTGCCCTTATTGTCGGATACATCCTTGCAGTCTGCATGGGAATGGTTGATTTCTCAGGACTTCATAATGTAGGCTTTGT
>JAKSJT010000030.1 GCA_024402125.1 Bacteroidales bacterium | reverse complement strand
CTGGAAGCTCAACTTTATTAGAATTTTGTGGATGGTTTTCCATATACAAAGAATGGAAAGACCTATATGGTAAACTATTATTCAACCAGTAGTGAATATAGTGCACCAGAAGTATTTCTTAAGACTACGTTCCACGGACATACAGCCTTCAAGAATTCGGAAGACCCAGACGATATGTATGTAATAGAATCAGATGGTTCCCTTGGCGGTTATTATATGGGTGATAGGGCATCTACTTTTCCGAAAGTTAATTAATTGAATACTACTTCTTAGGAGAGTATCCATTTATTTCAAAATGCAATGGTATGAGACGGATGTTCTATTTTGATACAGGATCTTTGACTGTATGTATCTAGCCCTCCATCACTAGTCTTCCCTATGATAATGAGTATTATTTCGGGAGCACTGTTCTAATTATCTACTAGTAACGCTTTTTATTATTGATTGAAGATTATTCAAAACACATATTTTATGAGGCATTTACTTTTATCTCTATTTATTGTAGTGCTTTCAACTGCGTTATATTCATGTGATAATGGCGAGGAACCCCCTGTAATCAATGAATCTCCTCAATCGAACTTTCAGAAGAATTTTTATGAATTGACTGACAAGAATTCTGGATGTACAGGAGTCTCATTCTCAGGTGGAGATATATATTATTGGAAAGATCATCATTTGTGCTATCAGAAGTGGGATGTGCAAGAAGATGTTCTACTAGAAACCTATGTGTCTCATGCTGAAGTCCCAGATACAGTATTAATTAACCAAGGTTATGGCAAATATGAAGAATGGCATTTGAATGATCTTTCGTGGATACAACCCATGAAATTAGATTCGTTATCTAATGCTATTGTGTGGGTTATGATTCAAGATGAAATGAGTATCCACGCTTTGTATGTTGTGGAGTTTTGTAAGAATACTGAAATACCATTCTCTGACTTTTTTGTTAAAGATGTTATTGACTCCTTTGAATTCTCAAGGGTATTCTATGGAGTTGATTATGTCCTTTTTGATTCAAAATGCTTTCCTTATGATGGTAGCTCGGTTTATCAATCTGCTTGTGTTGATGTCTGGAAGTATTCCACTAATACTCTAGTGCTTCTTTCATTTCCTTGGGCATTACAGGCAAAGCGGAGTAACGAGAAAATTATAGCGTATAAATATAATATAACTAGAGACTTTTCAGTAGATTCTAACGATTCGTGGGAAGTGCCAATTTGTACCTTGAATACATCAGGCCCAAATCCTGATAAGTGGGGATATTCAATTCATCAAGTAGATGCTGAAATCTACGAATTCAGTTATACTATTGCTGAATATAGTGGCGAAGAGAGAAAAGGCAATGTGAAAATCAATGTTAGTTCAGGTGAAATAGTAGAGTAGTTTCAAAAAGATTCCAATAAATGAGATAAATATGAGACGATGGTAAGATCATGATATAGTTGGATCCATTTAACAACTTCAAAAATCCTATGAAATCCTTCATGTGCTGTTCTCTGGGATAGGGAATTTAGAGGAAAATATACTTGGGTATAACGGATGATTTACTAAGATGTGCATATGTAATTAATTGATATAAAGCAATATAAGGGTTTCTCTATACTTCTTCAACGAGGAGGAGTACTAATAGATTGAGAGTCAGTAAATTAACTGAGGGAACAATTGTATAAAATTAAAGCACTGGGACTTCCCAGTGCTTTTTTTCGACTCTGATTGTATGTCTTTCGCCATGTGGAAAGAATATGTGTCTATAACAAGGCGATGGACCTGAATAACTTATTGGTTTTGCTGATTTGATCTGATGATATCAGCAACAGTAACATTCGGGTTTCTGTAACGTGCATTACGATTTGCTTCCTGTCGAGGTTCACCTGGTGTAGGTATTATGGAGATTGCCTTTTGAGGACAGTTCTGTGCGCATGCAAAACAGTTTTCACACTCTCCATTTGCAATACTTTTACCATTAACAATTTTCCATGAACCGTGAGGACATACTGAAACACATATTCCACATCCTACACAATTGTCTTCAGAAAACAGAATCTTTTCAGATCTGGTAAGAGCCGGCTTGACTTTGTCGCGTCCTGATCCACGATAATAATTCTCATAAAAAGCCTTGTCACCATCTGTTACTGGGAGGATATAGTTCTCACGTCTGTTAATGCTTTCTTTAACCTTGGCTATCATTTCTTCAGTGTGCTTGTCAGTGGCCATCTCTCTAGCCTGATCAAAGAAAGGAAGATATGTATCAACCATCTGTACTGAAGAAATGTAGTTCATGGTGAATCCATGTTCCTTCGTAAATTCACTGAATATCTCAGGCAGACGTGTAGTGTGTGCGCCGAATGTTGCCACGGCGAAGAAGTAGTCAGCCTTGAATGTTGACCTTGCGATGAAATCCTGTACAATGGCAGGTGCCGTAAAGCAATATGTAGGGAACACGAATCCTATCTCCTCCGCTTCATATACGGGGTTCTCGTTATGAATCTCCTGAGGAATACTTAGCAGTTCAGCATTATCACCGGCAATCTGCCTAGAAACATAGAGGCTATTGCCGCTAGCTGAGAAGTAAAAGATTTTTCTCTTATTTCTAGATTCTTTATTCTTCCTGTTTTTTGCAACCAGTGAAATTGGTAATGAAGCTAATGCAGCGGTACCAGCAGCAATACATACCGTCTTTAAAGCATCTCGTCTATTCATGTTTATTAATGTATTATGTTAAATTGCATCTAGTTTGAACGTCTCCACTGTCCTGGTGTCATACCAGTATGACTTTTGAAAAATCTCACAAAATGTGACTGGGACTTGAAACCCATCGAATAAGCAATCTCCTGCAATGACATTTCATCAGAGCATAGTTTTTGCTTTATAGCGGCAAGCACCTTTTCACTGATGTAGGACTTCGCGGTCAGTCCTGTCTCCAACTTCACGAGTTCTCCGAAATATGCGCTTGTCAAGCAGCACTTGTCTGCAAAATATCCCACTGTCGGAATACCCTCAGTTTCAATTTTCCCCTTTATGAAATCATTCAGAAGGGAATCGAACTTCTTTATGACATTATGGTTGAGTTCCACTCTGGTAATGAACTGGCGATCATAAAAACGTAGACAATGATTAAGAAGCAGTTCTATATAGCTGATGAGAACATCTTTTGTATGCCTGTCTATTGAAGAATCAAGTTCTTTTTCAATCAGAGAGATAACGGACATATATGTTTCAACTTCCTTGCACGACATGTGCAGAGCCTCGTTAGAGGAGAAATTGAAGAATGGATATCCTGTAATCTTGCCTCCCAGTCCTGTCCTTTTGAGGAAATCCGGATGGAAAGCCAGTGCAACAAGTTTGGTATATGAATTATTGGAGTTTGGAACGACCTTCACTGTCTGCCCCGGTGCAAAGGATGTCACCGACATGGAATCAAAATCATATTCTGTTCGTCCATATGACATCTTGCAAGAATCAGTCTCTTTGAGGAAAAGAACGTATAGCCCAAAATGCACTATATGCTCCTGCATTGAGACTATTGTATCCTTGCGAATAACAGACACCATAGGATGAAATGTATCCAGACAATGGTAATCATTGAAGTCCTTGACAGTATTTATGTAGTATTCTTTCATTCATTATCTGTTTGTTGCAAAGATAGAATAATGTAATCCAAATCGTTATGTTTAAACTATGGATAATATTGCCATTTTTTCGGAATTTATGGAAATAGCAAGTTGAGAATAACTGAAGTAGTATTCGAGAAACATGAATTGTTGGAATCTGTCTTACCAAAGTAGTTCGAGTTCAGCCATATTTAATAATTGATGAACTACCCGTTTTACGACCCGTCGTAAGAGTAACCTTTGTATGAGGATGAAAACGAAGTACTTATAGAAATCATATTTTGACTTCAACGAGGAAGAGTACTAATAGTCTATATCAGACTTAAATAAGTAATAATCAATCGGATGAACAAAGAGTGTTTGTTTGTCCGATTGTTTTTTGTTTTCCTCTGATGCCTATTTAGGCGTTTTATCTTTGCCTGAAATTTAATAGTTTGCAAATAATCCTCTTTTTGTAATCATTCAATGTTTGTTTAATTGTATTGACTTTGTATTTTCTCCAGAATGATATTGTATGTAGTCTCAACAGTTAAATGATCCTTATGTCATCATATATGACTCTGAATATTATCAGTGATCCAATCATGAGCCAATTAGATGATCTTCATTTGATAATATGTTCAAGCGCCGCACATGTCTATTTGTTCTAGAAATGGAATTGTTAATATACGAGATAAGCACCATCAAGGGAAACTCGAAACCTGTCATAAATAAGGCAATCTACGATATTAATTTGGACAGTCTGATGATTATTCTTCAGATTTCCCTTTGTGCATTTTTTGTATATTCGCAAAGAAATTATCAATCAGTAACATATATGAAACAGATACTTGTCCTTCTATCAGTACTTATTCTCACTTCCTCATTCTTTTCTGCTAATGCGCAGATAAAGAATAGTGAAGAGGAAGCAATGCTCCGTTCATGGATAAAGACCATCGGCTCCGATGAATTTGGAGGTCGTATGCCAATGACAGAGTATGAGCCAAAGACCATCCAATATCTTGCAGACCAGATGGAGAGTCTTGGTCTCGAACCGGCCTTTAATGGTAGTTATTTCCAGAAAGTTGGTATGATTTCCACAACAACAAGACCTGAAGGAAATAAGTTTACACTTAAAGGAAAGAAGAAAGGCACTCTCGAGTTCGAGAATGACATTATCATATGGACTGCAAGAGCCGAGGAAAAGGTCTCTGTACCAGCTGCAGAATTTGTGTTCTGCGGTTTTGGAATTGATGCTCCTGAGTATGGTTGGAATGACTTTGACGGAATCGATGTCAAGGGAAAGATTGTCATCGCAATGGTTAATGATCCTGGATACTATGATCCATCACTGTTCAGAGGAAAGAACATGACCTATTATGGAAGATGGACATATAAGCTCGAGCAGGCAGAGAAACTTGGTGCAGCGGGCTGCGTTGTCCTTCATAACACAGAAGCTGCAAGCTACGGCTGGCATGTTTGTGTAAATGGTCACCTTACTGGTAACCTCGCTCTATATGACGAGAACACCAGAAACTCTGGCGCTCTTGCAATGAAGGGATGGCTTGCAGAGGAAGGCGCAAGAAAGATTTTCCTGGCAGCTGGAAAAGATTTCGATGAGGCAATTGCAGCGGCTAAGAAGCCAGGCTTTAAGCCAATGCCACTAAATGTCAAGACAGATATCAAACTCAATGTTGATTACGAGACAAGCGAAACTTGCAATGTCGCAGGTGTACTTCCAGGAACAGACCTCAAGGATGAAGTCGTTGTCTTCAACGGTCACTGGGATCATTTCGGATATGGAAAACCAGACGAATCAGGTGATGAAATCTACAATGGAGCAGCAGACAATGCATCCGGTATTGCAAATGTTCTTATGCTTGCAAAGAAGTTTCAGGATATGCCAAATAGACCTAGAAGAAGCCTTCTCTTTATGAGCGTGACTTCAGAAGAGAGTGGTCTGTTCGGATCACAGTATTACTGCGAACATCCTGCATTTGATATGAGTAAGACCACTACTATCATTAATTTTGACTGTGTGGCTCCAGCTCCTTTGACTCACGATGTCGTGGTCCTTGGAGGAGGCGAGAGTTCACTTGATGAGCTTGTTGTAACAAGCGCAGCTGCTCAGGGAAGATATGTAGTATTCGATAATGACAACTCGGATGGATGGTTCTTCAGGTCAGACCATTACAACTTTGTCAAGAAGGGAGTTCCTGCTCTTGTGATTGAAAACGGAAATGATCTTGTCGACCCTACCAGACCAAACAAATACCCTCAGAGTGATTGGTATCACAAGCCATCTGATGAGTATAAGGAGGACTGGGATCTTAGTGGAACTGTTGCTAACCTCAATATGATGTTCTCTGTAGGTTTATCAGTAGCAAATTCAGATAAGATACCTCAGTGGAATAGCACTTCATCAAATCATCGTTAATAGGGATCGATTCATTTAGATCGAAAGTAGTAGTCGATTTCCATTTTTTGATATCATATAGAATCTTTTTCTATATTCGTGCTGAACAAAAATGATTATATGCCACTGATGAAATGAGTGAGTTCGCCACGGTTGATGTACGGTGTGGCAAGATAATTTTTGAGTTGGTATCTTGGAACAGTGGTATGACTTTAAAAATTAATCGGAGGTACGTATGACAGAGGACTGGCTTAGTGAGAATGACCTTCGAATTATTGGAGGGAAGATTGTTAGAAGCCCTGCGGCATTGCAGCAGAATGACGTTGACTTTTAATTAAATTTGGATAGTTCTATTATTTGACAAACAAGACAAGAAAACAGTGAAACGCATGTGGCTTTTATTCGCAGTATTATCAGCAGTATTTGCTGCTGCTACATCGATCCTTGCCAAAGTTGGTATTGAAGGTGTCGATTCCAATCTCGCAACAGCAATCAGAACAATTGTTGTTCTAGTGATGGCATGGCTTGTGGTTTTTCTAACTAATAAGACAGGCGGTATCTCCTCCATTACACCAAAGAGCTGGCTATTTCTAATTCTGTCCGGTCTTGCTACGGGTGCCTCATGGCTCTGCTATTTCTATGCGATCAAGATAGGAGAGGTTACAAAGGTTGTCCCTATAGACAAGTGTAGTCTTGTGCTCACCATTATCTTCGCAGTGATATTCCTTGGTGAGTCTCTTACCTTGAAAACAATCATCGGATCAGTGCTCCTTCTGGCAGGAGCCCTTGTCATGGCATTGTGAGTTCAGGAGATCTGTATTTATTCTAGAATAGTATGCAGCTAATACACCTGTTAGGTTTTCCAATTTCGCTGATTCTGGCGGTTGCCTTTGTATTTGTCATCTTTCTTCTACATAAGATAGATGCCTTTAAGAAGGTGACAGGGGTGCTGTCTTCCCAGATGACAGCTGTAGTCCTATTAGGTGTGTTCGCTGTCATTCTAATGGTCGAAGGAACCTTTGGAATGCCTCTTCATAAGAGTGTGGCGTTCCTTGTTCTGGTTCTTCTATTGATGCTTAGCCTTGGACTAGTTACACTTAGAGGTTTTAGGAAGTATAGTGCTGTATTTACTTTAAGTCATTTGGGTCTCTTTCTCGTTCTTTTTGGAGGATTCTTTGGAGCGCCTGACTATATGGAAGCGAGGATGATGCTAAGGTATGATACTCCAGAACATGTCGCTTTTAAGTCCAATGGAGAGTTCGTAGCACTGCCGTTTGAGGTGACTTTGGAGGATTTCAAGGCGGATTACTATGACGACGGAAAGAGTCCTAAGCAGTATACAAGCACTCTATCGGTAGATGGTGTTAAACGCTCAACAAGTGTCAACCATCCTTGCTCTGTAAAAGGCTATACCCTTTATCAGGAAGATTATGACTGGGAGACAGGGGATTATAGCGTTATCATGGTTGTCAGGGATAATTGGATACCGGTTGTGTATCTCGGAATGATTCTTCTGGCACTGTCAGCTGTCTTTGAAATGAAAAAGACATGGAAGAGTAGGGCAACTCTTCCTGTCATAATTGTCCTTGCGGTAGTATTCACAATTCTTTCTCTTGCCAGAATCAATCTTGGTACACTGATGCCAGCTCTTAGGAGCCTGTGGTTCTTCCCACATATTATTATATATATGCTAGCTTATTCGGTTCTGGCCGTTGCAGTAGCATTAGGTATCATGTCATTTTTCAAGGAGAGAACCTACGATGTCTCATGCAAGCTTCTTCAGACGGGGTCAGCTCTTCTTCTGGCAGGTATGCTCTGCGGATCTGTTTGGGCAAAGGCTGCGTGGGGTGACTACTGGGCATGGGATCCGAAAGAGAACTGGGCGGCAGCGACCTGGCTTCTGACCTTGCTTGGATCCCATATTCCAAATAGGGGCAGACATAAAGTGACTGTCATTGCTGCTATTATCGTATCATTTATGGCTATTCAGATGACTTGGTATGGAGTCAATTATCTTCCGTCATCAAGTATGAGCATGCATACGTATAACAAGTAGCCTTTTCTTTTTTACAATCCAATCTTGCCTGATTATAGTATACAAAAAAGGACACATCCGAAGATGTGCCCCTTTGAAGTATTTGATATTTAAATCGATCGATTAATATCTAGCACGACCCTGCTCGTCATAACGACCAGCGCCTGGTCTCTGATTGCCACCCTGTCTCTGGCCACCCATCTGAGGTGCAGGTGCCTGAACTGGAAGTGACTGAGCGTTCATCCACTCGAAGAGGTTAGCATGATCCTGAGGTGCTACTGAACCACCACCGTTGTTTGATGGCTTAACGTCACCGTCAGACTGCTCCTGTGACATTGTAACTGTGTCGTTGAATACGTTTGCCCATGAGAAGTGGCC
Source organism: Bacteroidales bacterium (assembly GCA_024402125.1). Taxonomy (GTDB): domain Bacteria; phylum Bacteroidota; class Bacteroidia; order Bacteroidales; family UBA932; genus Cryptobacteroides. The sequence continues at coordinate 7,635 of JAKSJT010000030.1, read as the reverse complement.
CATAAGCTTTGTACCAGGATTGTCTACACCCTGAACGTTCTCGAACATTGACATCCAAACGTTCTTTGCACCAGCCTTCATAAGGCGCTGGAATGTAGGGATACAGTGTGTCTTAGGGTCAACTGTTGTATCGTCATATGACTGAACGATCCAGATGTTCTCCTCAGCAAGCTGCTTGATCTGAACATCAGAGATGTTAACGTCAGCATAAGCCTCACATGTAGGATAAGCTGCAGCGAAGAAATGAGGATGACGGATAAGCATGTTCATTGTCATGTAACCACCGTTTGAACATCCACCGAGGTAGATACGGTTACGGTCTACATCTGGGTGCTCAGCAACGTAGTTGTCGATGCAAGACTTAAGAACGTCTGAATAGAGTGAAGGATAGTCACCGTGAGTTGATGAACCGTTTGCTACTCTCATCCAAGCTGTAGGGCACTGGATAGAAAGAATGTAAGCACCGTTAGCACCATTCTCTGAAGTGAAATGGTTCTGGATCTGAGGACGTGCGAGAGCTACGACCTCGTTACCAAGGAGAGTGATAGCTACATCTGTACCACCTTCTCCACCACCGTGAACCCAAATTACGAGAGGATTCTTAACACCGTCGTTCTTGAGTGAATTAGGCTCGTAAGCTGCCCATGTGAGTGTCTCGTCACCAACCTTACCTGTAGACTTGCCTGTGAACTGACCCTTGCTGAAGTAGTCAGCCTCTGAACGGAAGTCAACGAGACCCTTTTCTGTAGAGCACTCGATAGCTGTGAACTTCTGCTTGCCAACCTTGAGAGTCTTACCTGGCTTGATACCTACAGACACCTTGTATGCGTCGTTGTAGATTGCACCTGCCTTTGAAAGACCGATACCACGGCCATTAGCTCTTGCAAGACCGAGAGCGAGATACTCTCCCTCTGGGTTGAAGTCACCTCTTGAATCTGAAGGATAGCAAGAGATTACCTCACGCTCTGTACCATTTGTGTTAACTGTCAATACAGAAAGGTCGATGTTTGTGAGCTTGATCTCTGGCTTTACAACTACGAGGTTTACTGCCTGAGATGCCTCATAAGTTGTAACGCCCAATTTCTGAGGCTCCATCTTAAGAGTCTGAGCATTAGCAGAAAGAACTGCTGAGAATGCAGCAACAGCTGCTGCTGCGAAAAGCTTTATATTATTCATATTTGTACTTTCTTTTGTAGAGTGAATTATCTTGTTCTAGCTACTGGAACAACGTCAACAAGCTTCTGTGCGTTCATCCACTCGAAGAGGTTGTTGTATCCCTGAGGTGCTACTGTACCACCACCGTTGTTAGATGGCTTAAGGTCACCTGTTGTCTGCTCCTGTGAAGCTGTAACCTCATCGTTGAATACATATGCCCATGAGAAGTGCCCCATAAGCTTCTGACCCATATCTGAACCCATTACGTTCTCGAAGAATGCGAACCATACGTTCTTTGCACCAGCCTCAATGAGACGCTTGTATGTAGGAACTGCATAATCCTTAGGGTTAACTGTTGTATCATCAGCTGCCTGAACGAACCAGATGTTCTCCTTAGCGAGCTGCTTGATCTGAACATCTGAGATGTTAGCGTCAGCGTAAGCCTGGCATGTAGGGTATGCTGCTGCGAAGAAGCCAGGGTTTCTGAGGAGCATGTGCATTGTCATGAAACCACCGTTTGAGCAACCACCGATGTAGATACGGTAAGGGTCAACGTCTGGATTCTGCTGGAGATAGTTGTCGATGCAAGACTTAAGAACGTCAGCATAGAGAGAAGGATAGTTACCTGTACCCATACCCTTAACAGTGTTCATCCACATTGTAGGGCACTGAACTGCGAGAACATATGCACCCTTGTCACCACCTTCTGTTGTGAAGTGTGACTGGATGTCCTCACGGATAAGAGCAACTACCTCATTACCCATAAGCTCGATAGATACGTCTGTACCACCTTCGCCCATACCATGGAGCCAGATGATAAGTGGGTTCTTCTTTCCGTCAATGCGGAGAGCCTCAGGCTCGTATGCACCGAATGTAAGAGTCTCGTCACCACCGCGGCCTGTTGAAGCGCCTGTGAATGTTCCTCTACGGAAGAAGTCAGCCTCTGAAAGGAAGTTACGGAGTGCGTGGTCTGTAGCACAGTCAATAGCTGTGTACTTCTTACCAGCTGCCTTGATGCTCTTGCCAGCCTTAAGACCAACCTTTACAGGATAAGCCTTGCTCCAAGCACCCATCATGCCACCTGCAAGAGGGTTAGCGCCACGGCCCTTAGCAATCTCAAGACCGAATGCGAGATAGTCTCCACCATCTGCCCACTCACCGCGATCATCGCAAGTGTAGACAATCTTGACGTTTCTTTCAACGCCATTAGTTTCAACTGTGAATACTGAAGGGTCCAGAACGTCAAGCTTAACCTCTGGCTTTACAACCACGAGATTAACAGAGTTAGAAGCCTCATAAGTGTTGATGCGCACTACCTGATTTGTCATCTTCAGGGTCTGAGCACCAGCTGTCGCTGCAACGGTCATTGCCAAAGCAGTGAGGATTGTTTTGATACTGTTCATAAATGATTAATAATATAAGTTAGTATTTGTTTTTCGTGCTGCGGTACTTGCTGAAGTCGCTCTAAAAGAGTTTGCTTTGCAAGTATAGTTCGCTAAATTAATAAAATAGTTTAAAACTACGAAGAACTCTCGGTCAGACTATCAAAAATAATGACTTTTCCTTTAGTGCTTTTGTGCTTATCGGAGAGTAATTCGCTCAGTATAATTGCATGATTATTCAGTATAGGGAGCAAATTATACCGTTCATTACCTAATTGTTGCATAGCATGTGGATATATGCAAAGAATTAAATACCTTTGACTTGTTATTAGATAGTTGATAGATAAAGCATCGTCTTATGAAAAGAATTCTAGTAGCTGTAGCATCTTTATTTGTTTGTGGTCTTCTTAATGCACAGATTCACACAACAAAACCGTCAGTTGACTATACATTGACTGATGATCTTGAATGGATCCTGAGATATGACAAGGATATCCAGGCTATGAGAGATAGAGACAAATCAGTTACTGACTTCAAGTGTGACGCTCTGTTCGCCGGTAGTTCTTCAATTACATTCTGGTCAACTCTTTCTGAGGATTTCCCAGGAATGAGTACGGTCAATAGAGGTTACGGCGGAGCGACAATCAGAGATATTCTCTACAACTATGCTTCCGTTTTCGGAAAGTATCAGCCATCTAATATTGTCTTCTATTGCGATAACGACGTTTGTGGAGACAGAAAGCATGATGTGACAATGGGCGAGTGGTTTGACCTTTACAGGACAATCTTTACAAAGCTTCACGCAGACTACCCGGATGCTCATTTATATGCTTTGTCAATTAAGTATTCAGACAGCAGGGTTAGATTTAGAGATACCCAGAAACTATTGAACACTCTGCTAAGTGAATATTGCCAGCATAACGACTGGATAACTTTTGTGGATGTAAGTACTCCTCTTCTTAAGCCTGACGGAAATCCTGACAACAGGCTTTTTGAGAACGATCATCTTCATGTAACAAGAGAAGCATACAAGATTTGGGCGGACCAGATAAAAAAGTCTGGACTTTCTAAATAAATAAAAGGTTGTGTAATAATAGTTAGTGTAGTGTGGATTCAAGGTGGGACCAGACATTTAGGTGTAGGTTCCACCTTGTTCTATTTTTAATGCCTGCAGTCTAGATGATTACCAGTTATTCTCCGAATTGTTCTATTTGTTGGAGCCGAATTTGGAGTTCTCGATTTGTGCTCATTTTAGGCATTGTGATTAATAATCACTATATTCGCACAATCCAATGAGTATTTGTCAGTATTGAGATCATGGACTTATTCGAAGAATTAAGTAAGGACTATAGGCTTAAGGAAGGTTTGCACACCTGCATCAATTGCGGTACTTGTACTGCAATTTGTCCTGCTGCCGAGTTCTACAAATACGATCCACGTAAGGTCGTCAATATAGTTCAGAGCAGGGATAACGAGCAGATAGAGGCTCTTCTTCGCTCTGAAACAATCTGGTACTGTGGCGAATGCCTCAGCTGCCTTACCCGTTGTCCTCGAAAGAATGGACCGGGTCTTGTCATCATGGCTCTCAGGGATCTCAGCGTTCGACTTGGTTATTTCACCGACTCTGAGAAAGGTAGACAGATGCTTCCTCTTACTCATGCCATGACAGGTACTATTCTGAATTACGGCTACTGTATCCATCCGAAGACATTCAAGTGGGAGGATCACCAGGAGTCCGGACCTGTCTGGAAATGGCACACAGAACGCATTGAAAAGTCCATGGAAAGGCTTGGCGCCAATTACATGGGAGAAGGACCAGGAGTCCTTAGAAAGATTCCGCAGGAGTCACTGGATGAGCTGAAGGCCATCTTTGACGTTACTGGTGGAACGGAGCGAATTGCGCTCGTTGAGAAATATTCCGAGCAGAAGGCTAAGGAAATGGGATTGTCGATTGAGGAGTACGAAAGGCGTGCCTTTGAGTACTGTTCGGATGATCACTTCAACGAGTAGGAAAGCTATGATATACGAAGGAAAACAAAAAATCTGGTCAGACTACCAGAAGGAAATACCGGATGACAACTGGTATTATGTGCGAAGCTGTATCCGCCAGAACTTCTTCCCTGCAAGCGAAAGGATGTTTACAGAGATTACAAGGAATGTTCTGGGAAAAGATATTTTCGAGACCCCATACCATACGACATGTGGCGGTATCGCCTATCACTGTGACACTATCCCTCAGGAGACAGTGATGACTATCGTGGCTAGACAGTTCTCCCTGATGACTGAAGCAGGATATGAGAACTATGTCCCTAGCTGCATAACTTCATTCGGAAACTACGCTGAGATTCTTGAGACTTGGAGAGAGTTCCCGGAGCTTGAGGCTAAGATCCGTGAGAATCTCTGGAAGGCAACTAGGAGGGAATTCAACAAACCGAAATACCTTGCTCACACAAGTGACCTTATCTCTCACTGGAGAGAGGAGATCGCTGCCAAGGCGAAATTCCACCTTGTAAATAAGGAAACAGGTGAGCCTCTCCGAATAGTGGAGCATATCGGCTGTCACTATGCAAAGATGTTCCCTCATAAGGCTGTCGGTGGAGCAGAGTATCCGTATGTCCTGGCTGGTATGGTAGAGAGTTGGGGTGGTAAAGTCATTGACTATCCCGAAAGACGTCACTGCTGCGGATACGGATTCAGACAGTATCATGTGCAGGCCAACAGGGGATATAGCGTTTCCAATACTCACAAGAAGTTCGAGTCGATGGAACCGTTCCATCCGGATGCAATCATCACCAACTGTCCAGGATGCCCATATTTCCTTGACAGATGGCAGTATGTTATTGCTGAACAGACAGGAAAGACCTACGGAAAGAACGGATTCGGAATTCCGGTATTCACCTACGAGGAAATCGCCGGCCTTGTCCTAGGGTATGATCCATGGGATCTTGGACTGCAGCTTCATCAGGTTGCGGTTGAGCCGTTCCTGGATAAGATCGGTATTGAGTACGACCCAAAGGCCAAGTACCTTGGTCTTAATAAGGAAGATATCATGCGTCCTGAACTTCCAACCTCAATCAAGTGCTTTTAAACTATGGCAAAAGAAAACATCGTGATAATTGGTGGTGGTGTTGCCGGAATGGAAGCGGCTAAGCAGCTCCTTAGTCTTGGATACACGCCAATCATTATAGAGAAGTCATCAAAGCTTGGTGGCCATGTGGCATCATGGCATAAGCTTTTCCCTGATATGACTCCTGCAAGTGAGATCATCGAAAAGCTCAAAAAAGATATTTCAGGAGCTAATGTCTTTACTGGAACAAAGGTCCTTTCAATTGTTAAGGATAAGGACACCTATGCCCTGACTCTTGACAATGGAGTCGCAGTTGTTGCAAAAGCGGTCCTTTTCGCAACAGGATTCAGCCTGTTTGATGCCAGCAAGAAGGAAGAATATGGTTATGGTGTCTATGACAGAGTCATAACCAACAAGGACCTTGAGGCTTGGTTTAACGGAAACAAGGATGCCCGTATTCCTGAGAACCCAAAGGCAGTTGGATTTGTTCACTGCGTGGGATCAAGAGACCTTAAGGCAGGAAACAGCCAGTGCTCTAAGGTATGTTGTACAACAGCAATCAAGCAGGCAATTGAGGTTAAGGAGAAGTTCCCTCAGGCAGAGATCTACTGCTTCTACATGGATCTTCGCCTTTTCGGAAAGAAGTACGAGGACTTCTACATCAATGCACAGATGGATTACGGCGTTCACTTTATAAGAGGCAGAGTATCTGAAGTCGGTGAGACAATAGATGGCCGTCTTCAGGTCAAGGCTGAGGATACCCTCTCTGGAAAGCCTTTGAAGGTTCATCTGGATTCTCTTGTCCTTATGTCTGGAATGGTCTGTAACCAATCAGTAATGCCGCTAGCCAAGAGTGCAAAGCTTGAAATAGACAACGACGGCTTCCTAAGAAGCAAGGACAATATCTACGATATCCTCTCCTCGAATCAACCTGGAGTCTTCTATGCAGGAGCATGCACAGGAACTAAGACAGTTCCTGAGACACTGGCGGAAGCAAGAGCTGCAGCAGTAGAAATTCATAACTACCTTATCAATGGCTAATTTTGGATTTAAACTGAGCAAGAGCTCGACTCTGGATCTGGATAAGATTGACCTTAAGGTGTATAACCGCCTCTGTCAGACTGATCCGGATATCAAGTCATGTATGGCCTGCGGATCCTGCTCGGCAACGTGTACGGCAGCCCCATTCAGCGGCATGAGCATGCGAAAGGTTATTCTGTCCTTACAGAGAGGACAGGATGTCCGTCCTATGCTCAGTAACTGTATGCTCTGCGGAAAATGCACCATGGTCTGTCCCCGTGGAATTAACACAAGGCATCTGATCCTTTCAATTTGCAGCATTTATGATTGATCGTATACCATCAGGATTCCATCCGTTCGTGATCCCGTTCCTTGTTGGTATGGGATTCGTGCTGTCATACTGTGTGTTTGCCCTTGTGAGGATACTCATGCAGCTGTCTCATGAGGACAGAAGAAAGTTCTTTCTGTCCCTTATCAATCCTAAGACCGCTGTAAAGAACATAAAGGATATGTTCTGTGATTGTCTTTTCCATGTCAAGCTCTGGAAAAGGAATCCTCTGCTTGGATACATGCACTCCAGCATAGCCTTCGGCTGGTTCATGCTTATCGTGCTTGGACATATTGAGGTTGTTCTGTTTGTTCCAACCAGAATTAATCTCTTCTATTATCCGATCTTCTTCAACTACTTCGTGGCTGAGGTTGACCAGACTATGAACGGAGCACTTCTTTTCTTCCTTATGGACCTTTTCCTTCTCATTGTCCTAAGTGGTATCGTGCTGGCAATGATAAAGAGAGTCCGTTCTCGTCTTTTCGGAATGAGAAGAACAGCCAGGCCGTCAGTTACCAACCTTATCGGCCTGTATGCACTCTGGGCAATCTTCCCGCTCAGACTTTTAGCTGAGACATTTACAGCACATATCAGCGGTGGATCCTTTTTGACAGTTCCAGGTAACTGGCTGTTCAGACAGATTCTAGGAAATGACCTCTATTACATCCCTACATGGTGGGTGT
>JAKSJT010000003.1 GCA_024402125.1 Bacteroidales bacterium | reverse complement strand
AGATCATCAAATATCCGAGCCTGTTTCAGGCTGCATTGAACGTCTAGCTTATGTTCAATTTTTACTGCTCATGAAAAACTTCTCGGGGGTCTGCCTTAGGATAATTATTTTCTCCCGAATTCTTATAGCAAGACGGAAAAATAAAGTGTCATAACTGGTTTTTCGAAAAAGAGAACCGATCCATCGAGGATCAGTTCTCTTATCAGAACTCTTGATTTCTTCAATGTGACTTATTAGACTAAACTGGCTTGTATTTAGGAACTAGTGTCTTCATGATTGTCCATCCGATCAGATAAGCAAGCGAACAGTAGATGAAGACGATGTAATAGCCTGCTTCCTTACCGTCGAATCCCATGAAATGCATCTGAACCTTATCAGCATAGTCAAATAGCTTTCCTGCTCCAAGATTGATAAGGAAGCTGCTGAGACCACAGGCAAGACCACCAAGCCCTGTGATGGTAGCAACTGCACTTCGAGGGAAGAGATCACTTCCAACTGAGAAGAAGTTAGCCGACCAAGACTGATGGGCAGCTCCGATAATACCGATAAGAACAACAGTAAGAACACAAGATACGCTTCCTAAAGGCTGTGCGGCGAGTCCTACGATAGGGCAAAGAGCAAAAATGAGCATAGCTCGCATTCTTGACTTATAAGGATCCCATCCAGTTTTGTTAATGATGATGGTAGGAAGTTTTCCACCGAGAAGAGACAGCATGGTTATCGCATAGAGAAGGAAGATAAGCAGCTGTGCTGTTGTTGTATCTGATGTGTATCCATATACATCAGATAGGAAAGCAGGAGTCCAGAATAGGATAAACCACCATACTCCGTCAGTGAAGAATTTTCCGAGGAACATGCTCCAAGCCTGACGAGTCTTGATGATCTCAAGTAGTGTCATATGTCTTTCTTCTTCAGGAGAAGATTCATCCTTCATCTTCTCTCCCTGTGAGAGTTCATCCTGGAGGATATAAGCAAGCTCCAGAGAGTTTACTTTAGGGTTGTTTCTGACATCCTTGTAGATGAATACCCAGAAGGCCATCCATACAAAACCTAATGCACCGATAATAATAAAGGCCATCTCCCAACCGTTACCGACACCGATACTCTTGAAGTACTTTGCGAGTGTAGGAATGCAGAACGGTGCTACAAGGGCACCGACTGTAGATCCTGCATTGAAGATTGAAGTTGCAAATGCTCTGTCTTTCTTTGGGAAGTACTCAGCGGTAACCTTAACAGCAGAAGGGAAGTTTCCGGCCTCTCCGGCAGCGAGGACAATTCTGGCGGCAATAAAGAAGTATACGCTCACCATTGCAATAGTGGACGCTGCTGCACCCGTTGCTGCAACAAGCTCAGCTGCATTACTGATTCCAAGTGTGGTTTGGGTAGCCCAGCCGCAGACTGCATGTAGGCAGGCTCCAAAGCTCCAAACTCCGATTGCCCAGAAATAACCCTTCCTTGTTCCCATCCAGTCGACAAAACGTCCTGCGAAGACATTAGCGATGGCATAGATTAGAGAGAACAGGGATGTGATGCGACCATAGTCGGTGTCAGTCCAGTGGAACTCCGGCGCAATAAAATCCTTCCATGTAAGGGACAAAGTCTGACGGTCCATGTAGTTGATCGCTGTCGCTAGAAACAGCATTGCACAGATGATCCATCTGAAATTGGTCATCTTCTGGTTTGTATTTTGTGTTGTATTGCTCATTTTATAGATTCTATGCGTTGTCTAGAGAGACTTGAGCCATTTGCTCAGATCCTCCTTGAACTGCTCGTGATACTTGAAAGAATCTCTGAATCCCCATCCATGTCCTCCTTCAGGATAGATGTGCATCTCAACAGGGACTCCAGCCTGCTCGAGGGCATCATGGTACATCTCTGAATCCGCAATAGGAACTGTCGGATCGTCTTGTGAGTGTGCAATGAATGCAGGTGGGTTGTCAGATGAGACGTTCTTCTCGCTTGAGTAGTATTCAACATCCTCGTCACTTGGATACATGTCGAAAAGGAGGTTCTTGCCTCCTGGAGTAACACGGTTCTCAAAAGTGATGAGAGGGTAGAGCAGGATCTGGAAATCAGGTCTTGTCTTTTTTGTGTAATGAACGGCTGCGCAACTTGCGACATTACCGCCAGCGGATCCTCCCATGATACCTACAGTTGTGAATCCATACTTCTCGGCATTGTTTCGCATGATGGTGATTGCACGATGTGCATCCTCCAAAGGAATCTCGCAATGACCGTTAGGCATACGATACTTAAGAACTGCGAAAGTGATTCCCAAAGAGTTGAACCAAGGTGCGAAGTCGGTTCCTTCATGACCAGCAGCGACATAACTGTATCCACCTCCTGGACACATGATGATAGCTTGTCCATTAGGGTTCTCTGCTGGGAAGATAATAAGTTCAGGATCGGAGATGTTGCCGATTCTGCCACCTTCCATGACATTCTCGGGTCCTGTGAGACCGTTGTCATCAGGTGCTCCATCAGGCCAGAGCTTGATGGTTACCTGCTGTGCGGAAAGTGCTAGAGGCATTACTGCCGCTGCAAGAACTGTTGCGATAAGGTGCTTTATTTTCATATGGGGAATGTTACTTTACTGTCCAAACTGCAGAGTCTTCACCCTTTGCAGTCTTAACTACAATCTTATTCTCTCCCTTAGAGAGTTTGACTCCACTGAACTGAGCAGTTGCATACTGGTCTGTCTTTGCAGAAGCAACCTGCTTGCCGTTGATATAGAGCTTAACAGAAGGGTCAGTTGTGAAGACAACGATATCTGTAGTGTCCTGCTCCCTTTCTGTAAATGTCTTTGAGCAGAGGTGTGTTGTCTGGTCTTTCTTGTTCCAGTTTGCCTTATAGAAATAGAAAGCGTCCTTTCTTTCCTTACGGTCCTGGCTGATGAGACCCTTGTCGTTCATGTTGTTTGTGTCTCCCTCTCTTCTCATAGCTGAAGCGAAGTCGAACATATTCCATACAAATGAACCCCATACATAATCGCGTTCAGCGATTGCCTTCCACTGGGTCATATGGATGTAAGTCTGTTTCTCAAGTGGGTGGAACTTGCCTCTTGAGGTCTGAGGTACATCACCTTCGGTGTCGGCGCCATAGTGAGCTGTATGCTGAGAGAATGCTCCACCAGCACCATATTCACTGATACCGAGCTTATGGTCAGGGTATCTTGCGTGGAAGTCATCAAGGAATGGTCCGAGTCCGTCAGCTGTGTCGTAGTACCATCCGAAGTACTTGTTCCATCCGAATGAGTCTGTGATAAGTGTATGAGTTCCTTCCTGGTCTGTTGCTATAACAGTCTGACGGTTAGGGTCAAGCTCATGGGCAATGTCGTTCATTTCTGACACGATTGCATCAATCTTGGTATGAACTTCGTTCTCAAGACCCCAGAAGCAGATTGATGGGTGGTTGTAGTTCTGGAGGATCATCTCCTTAAGCTGAGTCTTAAGCTGCTCATCAAAACTCTCGTGATCAACATATGAACTTACGAATGGAATCTCTTACCATACGATATATCCACGCTTGTCAGCCTCCTGGAACATGAACTTAGCCTGTGGGTAGTGAGCGAGACGGAGAGCATTTGCACCGATCTCATCAAAGAAGTCGTAGTCAGCGAGGTGCTGCTCCTGAGTAAGAGCAGAGGCAAACTGAAGCCAGTCCTGGTGACGGCATACTCCCTGGAGCTTAAGATGCTTTCCATTGAGGAAGAATCCCTTGTCAGGGTCAACCCAGAAATAACGAAGACCGATCTTTTCCTCTACTCTGTCAATCTCTTTACCATTCTTCATCAGAACAGTGACAGCGTTGTAAAGGTATGGGTCATCCTTACCGTTCCAGAGGTGTGGGTTATCAAGGCCTACAAAGCAGCTTGCTCTGTCATTATTGACAAGAGTAGAACGCTTGGTTGCAACGACCTTTCCGCTCGCATCTTCAAGGCAGAATACAACCTCACAGTCCTTGTAGTCTGACTGTGTCGAGAGATATACATCAACACCAAGTTCTGCACGTTTCTCATTGACAAGGTTCTGGTGAATGAACACACCGTTGGATGAGAAGTGGAGAGGAGAGATGCACTGAGGTTCCATCACCTCGATCCACACGTCTCTGTAGAGTCCTCCATAGACATTGAAGTCTCCGGCCTGAGGCGCAATGTCGAATCTCTGCTCATTGTTGCAGATAACGGTAATTGTGTTGGTTGTACCAATTCTGAGATACTTGGTGATCTCAAAAGTGAATGTGTTGTATGCTCCCTTATGTTCACCTACAAGAGTGTTGTTGACAAGTACGGTTGCCATCGAACCGGCACCCTCAAACTTAATGAATACTCTTTTTCCTCTGTACTCATCTGGTGCATCGAAAGTCTTTGTGTATGTACCGTAGCCTCTTCTGTATCCTTCATCATTCATGAAGTCTTCTGCGTTCCAAGTGTGAGGGAGGTCGACATTTTTCCATGATACTCTAGGTCCGCCCCATCCTGAGCTGACGGCACGAGTAGGCGCGAATCTCCATCCTTCGTTGAAGGACTCCACTTCTCTAGCTGGAAGTGATGCAGAAGAAAGTAAGCAGAGAGTTGCTACTGCAAATATACTTTTGAAATTCATATGGTTGAAATTTGTTGTTAATCAAAGTGTTATTTTATCTGTTTGCCTATCGAGAGACTCTTCCGGAAGCATCTCCCTTCATCATTCTTTCGATTTCTTCAACAGTTACCTGGTTGTAGTCACCGAATACTGTGTGCTTGAGACAAGAAGCGACAGTCGCAAAGTTAAGTGCTTTCTGGTCATCTCCCTCGTATGTCAGAAGACCATAGATAAGACCTCCCATAAAGCTGTCACCACCACCTACTCTGTCTACAATGTGGGTAATGTCATATCTTGAAGACTGGTAGAGAGTCTTTCCGTCCCAGAGGACTCCACCCCAGGTGTTGTGGTTTGCGTTGATTGATCCTCTAAGAGTGATAATCACCTTCTTTGCTTTAGGGAACTTTGCCATGAGCTGCTGACCGACACTCTGGAATCTCTTCTGGTCTACTTCTCCACCAGTTGCGGTAGCGTCAAACCCCTCAGGTTTGATACCGAAGACTTTCTCTGCATCTTCCTCGTTTCCTAAAATGATGTCGCAGCCCTGAACCATTTCAGGCATAACCTCAGAGGCTGTCTTTCCGTACTTCCAGAGGTTCTTACGGTAGTTCAGGTCGCAAGAAACTGTGATACCTTTCTTATTTGCAACTTTAATAGCTTCCAGGCAGACCTGAGCTGCTCCTTCGCTGATTGCAGGTGTGATTCCGGTCCAGTGGAACCAGTCGGCACCCTCAAACACCTTATCCCAGTCAATCATGCCAGGTTCAATTGTGGAAACAGAGGAACCGGCTCTGTCATAGATAACCTTACTAGGTCTGGATACGGCACCGATTTCGAGGAAATATATACCTAGGCGATCTCCACCGTAGATGATATGTGATGTACCTACTCCATAGGAGCGTAGGTCCTTAAGGCATGCCTGGGCGATATCGTTCTTCGGGAGTCTTGTTACGAACTCTGTGTCGATACCATAGTTTGCGAGAGAAACGGCCACATTCGCCTCTCCGCCTCCGAAAGTTGCGTCAAGTTGCTTTGACTGTGAAAATCTTAGATAGCCAGGAGTAGATAAGCGGAGCATTATCTCTCCGAATGTAATTACTTTAGCCATTTGTCTAGTTGTTTTGTATTGTGTTTAGTATGGCGTATTCGATTCCACGAAGTTCCGCTAAAGATCGCATGCGTCCATAAAGGGAATAACCAGGATTTGATTTTCTGTTAAGGTCGTCGCACATCTGGTGTCCATGGTCTGGTCTCAGATAAATGCTTCGTTTCTGCTCTTGCTGAATCTCAACGAGAGCCTTCATCATCTCGTAAACCGGAACGTCTCCTTCAAGGAGATTGGCCTCGAAGAAGTTACCCTCGGAGTCGGACTTTGTGCTTCGGATATGGACAAAATCAGTTCTGTCAGCAAATTCTCTAAGCATTGCTGGGAGGTCGTTGTCGTGTCTTACTCCAAAGCTTCCGGTACAGAGGTTAAGTCCGTTGGACTTGTTTGGCACCGCTGCTATGAGCTTCCTGAAGTCTTCTGCTGTGGACATGATTCTAGGGAGCCCCAGAATTGGATAAGGTGGATCATCTGGATGGATTACCATTCTGGATCCGACCTCGTCACATACAGGACAGATCTGCTGAAGGAAGAAGATAAGATTGGATCTTAGGGTTTCCTTGTCTATTCCCTTGTATCTGTCAAGGGCTTTCTGGAACTGTTCGAGGGTAAAGCTCTCTTCGCTGCCAGGAAGACCGGCGATCATATTTCTGGTAACAAGATTGATTTCAGCCTCATCCATTGTCTCGAATCTGGCCTTAGCTTTTGCGATGTCTTCAGAAGTATAGTCTTTCTCTGCTCTTGGTCTTTTAAGAATAAAGAGATCGAATGCTAGAAATGCGGCTCTTTCAAACCTTAGGGCAAGGGATCCGTCAGGCATCTCGAATGCCAGATTGGTTCGTGTCCAGTCAAGCACAGGCATGAAGTTGTAGGTGATAGTATGTATACCACAATCAGCGAGATTTCTGATGGTCTGCTTGTAGTTCTCTATATACTTGAGATAGTCTCCTTCTCTGGTCTTTATGTGCTCATGGACTGGTACGCTTTCGACAACGCTCCATACCAGGCCCTTGTCAAGGCACATCTGCTGGCGTTTCTGGATTTCTTCGACTGTCCATACTTCACCATTAGGGATGTGGTGAAGAGCGGATACGATATCAGTTGCTCCAGCCTGTCTGATATTATCAAGGGTAACAGGATCAGATGGACCGTACCATCTCATGCTCTGCTTCATCAAATACATATTCTCTGAGTTAGATTGTGAATGATTCAAAACCTCCATCAACTACGCTGATAGTACCGGTAACAGCCTTGGATGCGTCACTACAGAGGTAGTGGATTGTACCAAGTAGTTCATCTGCCTCTACGAATCGTCCGATAGGGGTGTGACCGATTATCTTCTGGGATCTGTCAGTCAGGCTTCCGTCAGGGTTAGTAAGAAGTGTTCTGTTCTGGTTTGTCAGGATAAAGCCAGGAGCGATACCGTTTACACGTATCTTTTCACCGAACTTGATTGCTAGTTCTGCTGCGAGCCACTTTGTCCAGCTTCCGACTCCAGCCTTTGCAATTCCATAGCCGGCAACTCTGGTTAGAGGACGGAATGTTGACTCTGAGCAGAAGTTGATGATTGTACCACCATTTTCTACCATAGCCTTGGCGAACACCATAGTAGGGGTGACTGTTCCGAATATGTTAAGGTCAACGACCTTTCTCATGGCATCAAGATCCATGTCAAAGATTGTCTTGTGAGGAGGAACATTTGCTCCATCCATGTTTCCACCGGCAGCATTGAGAAGGATGTCGATCTTTCCATAAGTCTTGAGGATATCTTTCAGGTTGTTTTCAAGAGATTCCTTGTCAAGGACATCGCTTATAAGATTGATGGCCTGTCCACCTTCTGAAATGATTTCCTCTACGAGAGCCTTCGCTGATTCGAATGACTTTTCTCTGCTGAGGAGAACCATCTTGCAACCTTGTTTTGCAAGATACTTTACAATACTCTTTCCAAGGACTCCGGTTGCTCCGGTCATTACGGCAACTTTGCCGTCAAGGTCGAAAAGATTGCTCATAGTATAGTGTATGTGTTGTTCTTTAAAACGATAGTTTGTTTTGTGGTCTACAAATTTAACAATTTGTCTGAAGGAAATGTGACACCCCATTCTATTCTGAGAGAGTCCATGATTTTCATAACTTCAAGCATTTCAGCGTGTGGAAGTTCCTTCGTTTCACATTGATTGCTCTTAATTGCTCTTTCACAGGCCATTATCTCGTATTCAAATCCTGTCAGCTGAGCTTCGGATTTGTACTCGGCTATCAGTTCATGTTTTCCGTTATAGACACACGCACAGAGTGGATTGCTGATATTGTCAACTATCATGCAGCCTTTCTCACCATTTATGATGCCGGTTCTTTTATTGACTGCAAGGACAGTTGAATTCAGCTGAGCCATTTTCCCATCTTTGTAGAGCATTGTTATAGAATGCTGAAGGTCAACTCCTGTATCGCTAAGCTGAGCTACGGAATGGATCTTCTCTATATCATTGCTAAAACACATTCTGGCGAAGTGAATGGCATATACTCCCAGATCCAGCAGCGCACCGCCTCCTAGTTCAGGGGTGATGATTCTGTGGACGTCTTTAATTGGGTAACCCATGCCTGCGTATAGACTTTGAGGAGTACCGATGATACCTGAGTTAAGTAGTTCCTTTATTTTTGCCCAGAACGGGGTATATCTAGGCCATGCACCTTCAGCAAGGAGTAAAGCCTTTTCTCTGGCCATTTCGATGAGGATTTCAGCCTCTTTTGCGTTTGTCATGAATGACTTTTCGCAAAGGACATTCTTTCCATGCTCAAGACACCTTTTCACGTGTTCGAAATGAAGTGCATGTGGAGTCGCAACATAGACTAGGTCTATGCTAGGGTCCACCAGCATCTCATCGTATGATCCGTATGCTTTTTTGAATTCATGCTCTTTTGCGAATCCTTCAGCTTTTGCTAGATCTCTCGAAGCGATTGCGTAGTTAATTTCAGAATAATCCACTGGGTTACTCTGTTTCATCATCTTTAATGTGCGGGCCATCTTGCCAGCAATATGACCTGCTCCTAGAATTGCAACTCTCATATAGCAAAGATATTAATAATTGCTCTTAATGTGACTGAGCCACCGTAATTAATTAAGGCTTCATATGCAAGTATATATTGAGACACCCAAATCAATTCAAAATCAATAATTTAGCGAGTGTTTGGCGATTTTAGCGAGTAGTCTCTTTGAAGATATCTAAAAGTAGCGTCTAAATAATAATTGGGTGTCTCGATTGTTTTAAAAATCATTACTGATTCTCAAACAACATGAGACACCCAAATTACTGATAATTAATTATTTTTTGCGAGTGTAAAAATAATTTTGCGAGTTGATTTTTTCTTTAACGAAAGTTTTTCGATTAGAAGTTGCTAATTCGAACGTTGAGCCATTCCAGTCTCTCAGTGTAGAAAGATTTGAGATATTCAACTTCCTTATCGTAAGATCCTGTTACTTTGACGTTTGGCCATACATATATGCCTAGAATGTTCCATTTCTTGAAGTTCCTGGCAGGAGCATCTCCCAATTCGGCTACATTCAGATCAATGTAATCAGGTATTGTTTTTAGCGAGTCATATACCTCGTTCCATCTGTTCTTCACCTTCTCAACAAAGGCAGGGTCCTGGAATAGTCTATAGTACCAGCCGGTGTTCTTTATACTGTTGGTTCCGTAATCTCTTATCCACCATCCGGTAGGTCCGTTATTTCCATTAGGGAAGTAGTCGGCATTACCTAAAGTGAGGTCAAAGTCCCACTGATGGTAGAACTCTAGCTTCTCAGACTTTGTCTTTACCAGGAATGAACTCTTTCTGATATTGCCATCAATGTTCTTTACAAGTTCCTGAATGATGTAGTTGTCCACAAATGAGTCGACATTGATATGAGCAGCATCTCCTTTTTCTGGATCTTTAAAGTTTGTTCCGTAGAGGGCTTCCTCAAATCCGTTGACGATACTCTTTGCTTCTGCCATCTGCTCTTCAGTCGGTACTTCAGGGTTGAGAACCTGGATAGGAACGCCCTTAATGGAGTAGAACTTATAGTCCTCATCCATGTTCTGTTCAATCTCAAGGTAATACTCATCGTCTTTGATGTTGATTCTGTTCTTACCGATAGACTTGTCTTCAAAGAGTGTATATACTCCTATGTAAGATCCGTTAAGGTACACTTCAACATTTCTGGAGCGAGGAGTCCATTTGAAACCGAGTAGTCTGGAAAGCTCCATTCCGACATTATTTCGCATGAGGGACTTGTCGGCATAGTTCGCAAGGAGAACCCATTTCTTGTTGGATGGCATGCCAAGGACTTCTGCCTTTTCCTCGAACTTGAACTTGTATGGTTTCTTTGGCATACCCCAAGTACTGTTTCCTCTTCCCTTGATCTGGATAGGAGCAGAGAAGGAGGTCTGTTCAGAATATATACCATCAGGGTCTTCTATTTTGATTGTACCAGGAAGGTATGTCTCCTTTGTTATCTCTCCATTCTCTGTGATTCTTACAATAGGTACTCTGAACTGTCTTGGCTTTGGTTTCTCAATGAAAGGGAAGTCAAGTACATTGCCATTGGAGATATGAAGATGGAGTGTGTTTCCGTCCACATAGCAGTACACGGAAGTAGCCTGCTCATTTGATAGAGTCTCCTGGTACTTATATCCGCTTTGGATACCATTAAGATACCACATTTTGGTGTCAGAGGAAAAGCTGACAACCTTAGGAGACTGATTCCTGCAGTCTTCAATCTTTATACCGCCAGTTGGGACTGTGAAAGTCTGGCCCTCGAAAGTGAGAGTAACGTTGGGCGAGAACTCTGCACTTAGGAATCTTGCTCCGCTGTTATATATGGAAAGAAGTTCCTGGTAGCCGGCCGGCTGCTTAGGAAGCTCCATAACGTCGTCATCCTTGTGACAACCAGCTAGAACAAGCATGGCTGCCGCAAGGATGATAATACTAGAGATGGAAAATACTCTTTTTATCATTTTCGTGAAAACCTATTTTACACAGAAAGGAATAGCCTCTCCGCTTGCTGAATCTCCAGCAACCCAGAGTTCGAATTCTCCTGGCTCAACGACCTTCTTCATATCAATGTTGTAGAAGGCCAGTTCGGAAACAGGGAGTGTGAACTCGCAGTGCTTTGTTTCAGAAGGCTGGAGGGTAACTCTTTCAAATCTCTTAAGCTCCTTTACAGGACGGACAACAGATCCGACCTTGTCATGAACAAATAGCATTGCAATTTCTGTTCCTTCTTTGCTTCCTGTGTTAGTTAAATCATACTCAACCTTGATTGTGTCTTTCTCCGAATACTCAGAAGAACTGATAGTGATATTCGAGTACTGGAACTCAGTGTATGAAAGTCCGTATCCAAATGGGAGAAGTGGACCATAACCGCTGTCAAGGTAGTATGAAGAACATCCGAGTGATGTCTGACCTGCTTCGATTGGAATATCCATAAGAAGAGTCTCTGTTCCATTGTTAGGTCTACCACCATTGTTGTGGTTGTAGTAGAATGGAGCCTGACCTGCATCTACAAGCATTGTCATAGGTAGCTTTCCAGAAGGGTTGGCTTTACCGCTGATAAGATCAGCAATAGCCTCACCTCCCATTGTACCTGGGTGGAAGCAGTAGAGCATTGCGTCACAGTTAGGAAGATCTCTTCCGATAGTGAGCTCTCTACCAGCCATTACAACAACTACTACAGGTTTTCCTGTTGACTTTGCCGTTGCTATGAGCTGGCTCTGTGCACCAACGAGGTTGATGTTAGAAAGGCTATGGGCTTCACCTGATAGAATAGCTTCTTCACCTACTATAACAACGATTGCATCAGCGCGTGAAGCCGCAGCCTTTACTTTTGATAAGTTCGATGTATTAAGGTCTCGGCTATAAGCTAGACCTGGCTCATAGATAACATTGTACTGCTCCTTGAGAGACACAAGAGGAGTAACTGTGTGCTCCTTCTGTCCGTCGAAGGCCCATGTTCCCATCTGTTCATATGGAGCATCTGCAAGAGGTCCTGTAACGAGGATAGTCTTAGCCTTGACAAGAGGAAGTGTGTTGTTGTCGTTTTTGATAAGGATAGCTGACTCAAGTGCAGACTGCTTTGCTGCAGCGAGAGCTTCCGCCTTATAACTTGCTGAAGCCGCAGCCTCAGCGTCAACATATGGATTGTCAAATAGACCAAGCTTGAATTTAAGCTTGAGGATGTTTCTGACAGCGTTGTCGATATCTGCTTCTCTTACTCTGCCTTCCTTTACGAGTTCAGCAAGATGTCTGGCAAAGCCATGAGATTCCATATCCATGTCAACACCAGCGTTAACGGAGATCTCAGAAGCATGCTTAAGGTCTGAAGCGAATCCATGTGCAATCATCTCTCCTGAAGAGTTCCAGTCTGTCACTACCATTCCCTCGAATCCCCATTCCTTTCTGAGGATATCGTCAAGAAGCCACTTGTTACCTGTTGAAGGGATACCGTCAATCTCATTGAATGAAGTCATGAGTGTAAGTGCACCAGCATCAACACAAGCCTTGAATGCAGGGAAGTATGTGTTTCTGAGTGAACGCTCAGAAATCATCACGGAGTTGTAGTCTCTACCACCTTCAGCTGCACCATAGCCAACAAAGTGCTTGATACATGCAGCAAGGGATGTAGGATCTGCAGGGTCTTCTCCCTGATATCCCTTAACCATGGCAACGCCCATCTGGCAGTCAAGGTATACATCTTCGCCGGAACCTTCGGCAACGCGGCCCCATCTGGAGTCACGAGCAATATCAAGCATTGGGGAGAAGGTCCATCTGACACCATTGGCAGTAGCTTCCTCTGCTGCGATTCTTGCACCCTTCTCTACGAGTGCTGGATCGAATGTCGAAGCAAGTCCAAGCGGAATAGGGAAGATTGTGTTGAATCCGTGGATTACGTCTCTACCTACAAGCACAGGAATACCAAGACGGCTATGCTCTACTGCCACCTTCTGTATTGCGTTGATCTGGTTTGGGTCAACACAGTTTAGAATGGATCCGATCTGACCTGCAGCAATCTCATCGCAGAGTTCAGCTCCGCCTGATCGCTGGTTCATTTGACCGATCTTCTCCTCAAGAGTCATCTTGGACAGAAGTTCGTCAACCTTTCTGTCAATGTCATTTGATGGAGTAGCGCAAGAAATGGCTAGAAACGCAGTTGCCATACCTGCGAGTACAAGGTTTTTATATCTCATAATCAGTTATTTATTTCTGGAATACTCTTACGTAGTCAACCTTCATGGTAACAGGGAGTACAGCTTCGTTTACGCCCTGGGCTCCTCCCCAAGATCCGCCCCATGCGAGGTTTAGAATTACATAGAAAGGTGCATCATAAGGCCAGTCAACCTTACCTGTTCCTGGGTTCTTGTAGTAGAGAGTCTTGTTACCGTCTACATAGAACTGGAAGTAATCAGGAGTCCACTCCATTCCATAAGTGTGGTATTCTCCCTCTGCACCCTTGCAGTATACTTCTTTGGTCACCTGTGTGTTGTTTGAGTGTACGTGACCTAATGCGTGAAGAGAAGACGATACATAGTCCTTATGATATCCTACTTCCTCCATAATATCGATTTCTCCGTCATCTGGCCAAGCTGTATAGTGAACAGGCATCATCCAGAAAGCAGGCCATGTGCCCTTTCCTGAAGGGAGGCAGATGCTAGCTTCTACGTAGCCATACTTCCATCCTGTATTAACATTGCCATAGATACGTCCGGAGTAGATTTTTCCATCCTCTTTGAAACAGTTGATATGGAGCTTGCCATCAACGATTTCAGTTACACGAGTTCCCTTAGGGGACTTTCCAGAAACATAGTTCTGGAGCTCGTTGTTGACCCAACCTGCATTCTTGACTTCGTGGGTCCAGTTCTTTGTGCTAGGCACTGTTCCCTCGTTGAATTCATCCTGCCATACAAGATGATATCCGAAAGGAGTGTTTATTTCTGGCTCTACATACTCAGCCTCAGCTGGCTTGCTGAATCCCTCAGGTGCATTGAATCCTGACCAAACATAAATCTTCTTAAGATTAGGATTGCCTGTGCAGTCAAGAGTCTTGAGGTCATAAAGAGTTGAGATGTTGAGCTCAGTGAGATTGTTCTTTGAACAGTCCAGAGAAGTGATTTTGTCAAAGAGGGTAGTAAGTTCGCTCATTGACTTGATACCATAGCCGGAAGCCTTGATCTCTTTGACCTTTGCTGCCTCTACGGTTGAAAGGATACCATCCTTGTCGGCATCGTATCCTGCGAGAAGAGCTTTCAGGAATCCTTCGTCTGAAATATTGACAGCGTCAACCTTGTAGTGCTGACTGACTGCAATGCTCTTCTTCTCAGTACCGTATCTCACAACGAGATTTGTACTTCTGTCGAGTTCAGAGTTGTTCTCTGAAATCTTTACCTGAACAGTAGCTGTCCCCTTACCGCCACCACTTGGTGATACTGAACACCATGTCTTGTCTTCTGCGGCAATACCCCAGTCGCAGTCTGCCTGAATGGTCAGAGTTTCTGTTGTACTCTTATAAGAGACAGAGATAGCATCAGTAGATATAGTCACAGTACCTTTCTTTGAACCACTATCATCAGGATCCTTTGCGTCTTCTCCGCAGCTACATGTGAGTGTTAAAATTGCCAAAATGGCTGTGTATAAAAGGGACTTTTTCATTTGATTAATTTAATATTAAAGGGGGCGGGGCTTTAATCTTCCGCCCCCTCTAAAACTAACTATTTATATTTATTCTACAACCACAACCTGTGCATTGTGCTCCTGGAAACAGATATTTGTTATCTCAATTGTAGATCCGATAGGGCTTCTACCGAAGTCGAAAATGAGTGTGAAGTTCTCTGTACCCATTTCAGCAGAAAGGTTTGCTCTCTGGTATGTGAGTGACTCACCAGCCTGAAGCTTAACTTCTCTGTCATACATAAGTGCGATAGGAAGATCTACCTCACCATCCTTCTCTGGATCACCTGTGAGCTTGATAGTGATTTCCATGTCTTCTGTAGCTGTAATAGTACAGCAGAAGTCATAGCTCTTAGTTGGATCTGTTGCGTAATGAGTGTGAAGCTTGTTCTGAGCCTGCCATTCTGCTCCACCAACACCCTCAGGGATGTTAGCAGTGAAGTCGTTGTTTGTTCCGATCTCAGCGTCTGCGTCAATTCCACCAGCCCAGCTAGCAGGAGAGTACCAGTACTCAGGATCAACTGTTACCTTTCTCCAGATGTTGCCTTCGCCTGTGATGTCGTAAACAACTGTCTCCTTCTTCCACTGGTCAACTGTCATATCAAGTGTACCGCCGTTGTCAACAACTGTGATAACATACCAACCTGCTGCGAATGCATCGCCAGACCAGATGTTACCGCTGTCATTAGCTGCTCCATCAGGGTAACCGTTGATTGTGAGGAAGTCGTTAAGCTCAACCTTGCCGAAATCTGTGCCTACGAACTCCTTACCCCAGTTAGGCTGTCCGAAGAACTTGAAGTTAGGGCCTGTGATGTATGCTGTAAGCTTGTAGCTGTGCTCACCAGTCTTTGCAAGAGGAATGTCCACTGAAGCGTCAGTTGTCCAACCTGGAGCTTTGCCACCCTTAACCTTAGAGATACCCTCACCGATGATCCAGATAGCACCGTCATCGTATGTTGCATAGTCAGAACCTGACATAGGAACTACGTGGAGTGTATTCTCCTGGTTCATTACCTGGTAGTCACCATCGAAACCGATGAACTTGAGGGTTGTACCGTTCTCGAGCTCGAAGTAATCAGGGTCGATCCACTTTGTTGAGAGGTCGATACCAACTACAGGGTAAGACTTACCGTTCTCAAGTGTGATGTTAGCCTTTCCACCAGCGAACTCAACGCCACCGATAGCCATATCTGGAGCCTTCACGTCACGAGCCTTGAAGATGTACTGCCATGCGATAGAACCGCCACCGTTTCCAGTTGCTGTGTATACATAACCCTTGAGAGTTGTCTCTGAGAGCTCTGTAATAACGAACTTCCAATCGTCTGTAAGAACATCATCAAATGGTACATAACCGATGATTGTCTCAGCAGGGAATGTGATTTCAGCGTCTCCGTCAAATGAGTATGTAGACTCGAATGCGCTATATTCGATATCGTAGTCCTCAGAAGCGCCTGGAGTACCGATCTTTGTTACACCCTTGTTGACGTAGATCTTTCCGTCAGGACCTGGGTTGAATGCGTACTTACCACCTGGATAGAAAGTAAGCTCATCATCGTACATACCGAATGCAGACTTCTCGTTTGCAGAAGCAGCCCACCAACCTGTAGCATTGTCACCGTTCTCACCACATCCAAGGTGACCTGGTGCGTCAGAATCCATAACCCAAACCTTACCCTCGTCTGTTGTACCAGCGAGGAGATCCTCCTTAGTTACACCCTTAACGAAAGGAATGAAGCTGTACTTCCATGAAATACCAGGAGTTGAGTTAATAAGCACGAGGTTCTTCTTGTTGTCAGCTGCCTTTGTGTTAACGAACTGGTAGCGGCCGTTTGTTGTGAGAGCCTCTGGGTTAGGAATGTATGAAAGGTTGTCACCTGGCTCAAGTACGAGGTAGATTTCCTCAACACCAGCATCATTCCAGCTGTTCTCAATAGAGTAAGTGTGAGTATAAGCATCGATAGGAGCCTGGTAGTCTGTCTCGGAAGCGATTTCCTCTTCGTGACCTTCTGGCTTGAAGCCTGAACCCCAGTTTACATATACAGTTCCTTCCTTACCTGGATCGAATGTATAAGCACCGTCAGCTGTGAATGTCATAAGGTCATCGTAGAGACCATAACCGTCCTTTCCGTTAGGACCGCAAGGCCACCAACCAATAGGGTCTGAGAATGAAGGACCACAACCGAAGTGACCCTGAGTCTCCTTATCCCATGTCCATGTGTTAGCGATAGCCTTCATGTATGGAGTAGGATCGAATGGATCACGGTATGTGTTATCAAGTGTGAATGTCACGATCTGTGATCCCTGTGAGATACCATTAGCGTTGTAAGCCTTGAGCTCTACGCTATGTGTACCAGCATCACGGAAACGAAGTGATACTCCGTTCTGTGTGTATGCATACTTCTTGCTTGGCTTACCGTCGATAAGCTCGTCGCCGATGATCCAGATAGGAACTACGCCCTTATCCTCGATCTCGAGAGTAACATAGTTTGTCTCCTGGTCAATTGTGATCTTTGGTGTAAGCTCACTTGCCTGAGGAAGTTTTGCCTGATCAGGCTCGATGTAGTCAATTGTACAGCTTACGGCGAGCAGTGAGAGAGCCGAAACGGCCAAATATTTAATTGTATTTTTCATGATCTGCTGCTATTAATAGTTGTTCTGTACCAAGTTTGGATCCTTGTCAATCTCTGACTGAGGGATTGGCCAGTACTTCTTAGACTCTGTCCAGTCATTTGTTCTGAATGAATGGTTAGAACCCTTAAGAACTGTAGCTGCCTGTCCTGTACGAACGAGGTCCCAGTAACGCTTACCTTCTCCTACGAACTCCTTGTGGCGCTCCTGAAGAATTGCGAGCTGGTCTGTGCCTGTGTCCTTACAGTTAGCTCTGTCACGAACTTCCTTGAGGTATGATGAACCATCCTGTCCGAGAAGAACTGAAAGCTCGGCTGCGTTAAGAAGAGTCTCAGCATAACGGTAAAGTCTATAGTTATTGCAGTGGTTCATTGTGTCTGAAGCCTTATAACCGTGGTTGCCGTTCTTTCTTGCGATATACTTGAGGAGGTAGAATCCTTCTGACTCCCAACGTGGAGTACAAGTCTCCTTAGTGCCAGCAGAAGTGATGTATGTGTCAATGTTGAGGATACCGCCGTCACGACGGATATCTCCTTCATCATACATATCATAAGCAGTCTTGGCTACGCCGCTGAATCCCCAACCGTCTGCGAAGTCGGTAGATGCACCAGGGATACCGATTAGCTGAGGGTAAACTGAACCACCAGCTGCGATAGCTGCTCCCCAGTCACGTAAGCCACCTTCAGATACATAGTTAATCTCGAAGATTGACTCTGGACCCCACTCGCCTGATTCTTCCCAGATACCTGCGTAGTCTGAAACAAGTGAGTATTTGTTAGAAGTGATGATCTCCTTCATGTAATCAAGAGCCTTCTGGTAACGAGTCTTGTCATTCTGATACATTACAACCTCAGCGTAAAGCATGTAAGCCATAGCCTTAGTTACGCGGCCTTCCTGAACTGCCTTCATAGGAAGAACATTGAGTGCAAGAGCTTCCTCGATTGTTCTTACGATGTTAGCGTAAACCTCATCGTGGCCAAGCTGCTCAGTGATATAAGGAGATGTGAGGTTCTGGTCGTAGTAAGGAACGTTACCCCAGAATTTCCAAAGGACAGTGTAATAGAATGCCTTTAGAATAGTAGCCTCAGCGATGTAGAGTTTCTTTGTCTCCTCTTTCATACCAGGTACTGCGTCAACTTTCTCGAGAACATGGCAACATCTGTTGATACCAGAGTAGGCGATAGTCCACATATTGCCTGAAACATCTGTTGGAGTAGCAGTATAGTAGTGAGTCTTTACGATTACTGGCTGGTCACCTTCGTTAGATCCACCGGCGTAAATATCGTCAGCCATGATGTCTGACATCATGTTAAGGGCGCAATACTGACCGAATGAGTAGTCGAACCAGTGAAGAGGGTCGTAAGCTGCTACGAGACCCTGATACATTCTGTCCTCGCTGTTGAAGAATACCTCAAGAGGCTCAGACTCGTTATGCACTGCGGTGATGAAATCCTTTCCGCATGCAGTCATTAAAAGCACTGCGAGAGTGCAAAGTGCGTAAGATATCTTTTTCATATTCATCTACCGTAATTAAAAGTTAAGATTAAGACCAACAGAAATTGTTCGAGCCTGTGGATATACACCACGGTCGATACCAGCCTCTGTTCCGAATCCGTTACCACCGTTTACCTCAGGATCACATCCTGTATACTTTGTGAGTGTGAATGCGTTTTCAGCCTGAACATAGATTCTGAATCTCTCGATACCTGCCATCTTTGTGATCTTTGATGGGAGAGTATAACCGAGCTGGACGTTACGAGCTCTAAGGAATGAACCCTTTTCAATCCACATATCAGATACTCTGTAGTTTTCATTAGCAGAATCAAATGTGAATCTAGGATACTTGTTTGTCGAGCCTTCACCTGTCCAACGGTTGAGAATTGTCTTAGGAAGGTTGATGTAGTAAAGGTCTGTACGACGTGTTACGTTGAAGATGTCGTTACCTGTCTGACCCTGGAGGAGCATATTGAAATCGAATCCGTTCCACTCGAAACCGAAGTTAAGACCGAATGTCCAATCAGGAATACCCTTGCCAAGATATGTACGGTCAGCGTCATTGATAACACCGTCCTCGTTGTAGTCTACGAAACGGAGGTCACCTGGCTCAGCCTTTGGCTGGAGAAGAGCACCGTCCTTGTTTACATAGCTGTTAACCTCTTCCATGTTCTGGAACACACCGTCAGTCTTCCAACCGTAGAAGTAAGGGAATGTCATACCAACAACACCTCTTGTAAGAGAACCGATCTTGTGTGAAGATCCTGTAAGGAATGTAGAGTCATCACCAAGGTATGAAAGGTGGTTCTTTGCGTATGAAGCATTGGCTGTTACATAGTAGCTAAGCTTACCGATCTGGTTTCTGTAAGTGAGGTCAAGCTCAATACCAGAGTTAACCATGTTACCCACGTTACCGATAGGTGCAGAGTCACCAGCATAAGAAGGGACCTGCATATCCATAAGCATACCAATTGTTTCCTTTCTGTACCAGTCGCCTGTGAATGTGATCTTACCGCCGAGGAAACCGAGGTCAAGACCGAGGTCTGTCTGATGAGACTCCTCCCACTTTGCGTTAGGGTTAGCAAGTCCGTCTGGCTTTGCACCTACGTTGATCGACTCCGTTCCGAGTGCACCTGAACCGAATACATAGTTGTTACCTGAATTCATGTAAACAGCATATACGAACTCACCGATCTTATCGTTACCGTTAACACCATAAGAAGCGCGGAGCTTACCTGCTGAAAGCCATGAAAGGCTCTTTCCGAATGACTCGTTCTTGAAGTTCCAACCGAGTGAAATAGAAGGGAATACACCCCATTTGTTGTTTGGACCGAATCGGCTAGAACCATCACGTCTTACAGTTGCCTCGAGCATGTAGCACTCATCGTAGTTGTAAGAAAGTCTTGCGAAGTAAGAAGCAAGAGAGTAAACGATAGAGTTCCATGAACCCCAACCGTTGCGGTCTCCGTCCTTCTGCTGTCCAAGTGTGTTGTGAACAGTAATCTTCCAAGGATCGTCAGGGTACATAAGTCCCTGAGCTGAAGCTCCAACGTAAGAAGATGATGAACTGAGGGCTGTCTGACCGAGGAGGGCATTTACAGTGTGCTTTCCGAAAGTCTTGTTGTATGTGAGAATGTTCTCAACCTGCCAGAGGAATGAACGATTCATCTCCTGAGAAGCTCCTGAACCATAAGCGATCTTGTCTACTGATGAAGCGTTTCCGTTCTTGTCATATGTAGTAGTAGATGTGATAGTGTCGTACTTGTAGTTCTTAGAAGAAAGGAAGTAAGGGAGGCTGTAACTGTTGCTACCCCAGAATGCGAGGTCGATACCGACCGATGTCTTGAACTTGAGACCGTCCCAGATTTGGAGCTCAGCTGTAGCGTTACCTACGAACTTGTCTGTCCAGTTCTTTCCTCCTGGCTGCTCAAGCATAGCAAGAGGGTTGTTCTGCTCGTTGTAGATAGAACCATCTGCAATTGAGTAAGCCTGACCATCCTTGTTGCGGATGATGTAAGGATATCCTGTAGGATAAATCTGCTTGTAGAGCTCTTCCATCTCAGCTGTAGCAAGGATTGGCTCGAGTGGAGACATACCGAGAGCTGATCCAAGAGGAGAACTGTACTCAGAGTTTGCAGAGATATCTGTAGCGTTGATTCTAGCGTAGGAAGCGCTAGTTGTGATGTCCATCTTGTTGAGGTAGTTACGAGACTCGCTCTTGTCGAAGATGTTTACACCGATATTTTCGCGTAGAGTAAAACGGTCATAGTTTGAACGACCGAAGTTTCCACCGATTGTACCTTCCTTAGAAAGGTAACCAGCAGAAATAGAGTAGTTAACCTTCTGATTTCCACCGCTGATGTTAACATCATGCTTCATTGTAGGAGCATTGTAGTTGAAGATAGCGTCAACCCAGTCTGTACCCTTGCCGAATGAATATGGATCATCATAGATAGGCTGAGCACCACTGTTGAGGTAACCCTCGTTCATCATGATAGCATACTCAGTTGCGTTAAGAACCTGGGGCTTTCTCCAAGGATTTGACCAACCGTATGATGCATCATAAGATACTTTTGTATTACCAACAGCACCTTTCTTTGTGGTAACGAGGATAACACCGTTAGCAGCACGAGCACCGTAAACAGCACCAGAAGCAGCATCCTTGAGGACTTCGATACGCTCGATATCACTTGGGTTGAGGTAATCGATACCACCAGAGATTGCGAGACCATCTACAATATAAAGAGGCTCAGAGTTGTTAATTGAACCGATACCACGGATACGTACCTGTGAAGATGCTCCAGGTGCACCTGAAGACTGAGTTACAAATACACCTGAAGACATACCCTGAAGAACGTTGTCAACACGTGTGTTTGACTGGTGCTTGAGGTTGTCTGATGTGATTGATGAAATTGATGCTGTTACAACACTCTTCTTCTGAGTACCGTAACCGACAACAACTACGTCATCAAGCATCATTGAATCTTCTTCAAGAATGATGTCGATGACTGATCTTCCCTGGACCTGAATAGTCTGGGTCTGATAACCGATCGAAGATACTTCGAGAGTAGCGTTGGAGCTAGCATTGATAGAGTATGCACCATCAATGTCAGTTGTAGTACCTGTGGTGGTTCCCTGAATCATCACAGCCGCACCAATAACTGGCTCGCCAGAAGCATCCTTGACTGTACCTCTCACTTGTGCCTGTGCTGTTGCACAGACTGCGCCCATAATGACTATGCAGAGGGCGAAGCGTTTAAAAAGGCTTTTCATGAATGATTTTTTGTGAATGGTTGAACTTATAATTAGTATATAGTATTCGGTTTTTTGTGGCTTGAATCCCGTCTGGGGACGGTTTCACGATGCAAAAATGTATAAAAAGTATCACCAAAAAAAGCGTCAAAAAAAAGAAGTGGGTAATAAGTGGATTTCGAAATCGTAAAAAGGCTATAACGCATTACTAATCAGTGTCTTAAAACTATTTAATAATGTAAAAAAGTGGATTTAGAAAGGCAGATTTTAGGCCCTTTTTTCGTAAATTTGCAGAAGAAAATCAAATCAAACATAACTATTGTAATCTAATGAAACTAGTTTTTAAAGCTCTTTTTCAGATAGCTTTTGTATGCAGCCTTTTTGCTTGCTGCTCGAAGAATAATGGCCCAGCTGGAGATGAAAATGGTGGTAAAGATGACAATCAGCAGACTAATGGTCCTGTTGCCTATACCTATACTACAACAGCAGACAAGACTCAGCTTTTCAGTGAAAAGACAGTGACTCTTGACAAGAAGTCTTCTATCCCAGGTAGTGTTGCAAAGGCTACTGTTACCATTGATCCTTCTACTACATATCAGGAAGTGGATGGATTTGGTGCCGCTATGACATGGGCAACATGTTATAACCTTCAGAAGATGTCCAAGGAAAACAGAACAACTTTCCTGAAGGAACTCTTCGACACGAAGGAAGGTCTTGGTATCAGTCTTGTAAGAATGTCTATCGGTGCATCGGATTTCAATGTTGATGAGTATACATGGTGTGACAAGAAGGGCATCGAGAACTTCGCGATGCATGAGTCTGACAAGAATGTCGTTATTCCTATAATGAAGGAGGTATACGCAATCAATCCGGACGTGAAGATCATCGCATCACCTTGGTCAGCTCCTAGATGGATGAAGAGAGTATCTCCGACCGATAATAATGACTATTACAGCTGGACAAGCGGATCTCTTATACCGGAGTACTACGAGGACTATGCGACATACTTTGTGAAGTGGATCCAGGTAATGCAGGCTGAAGGATTCAACATCCATGCTCTTACTATCCAGAATGAGCCTCTCAATAGAGGAAACTCTATGTCCATGTTCATGGGATGGACAGAGCAGAGAGATTTTATTAAGGTGCTAGGACCTGCACTTCAGGCAGCTAACCTCAAGACAAAGATCCTCGTGTTTGACCATAACTACAATTATGATGACATGGCAGACCAGAAGAACTATCCTCTGAAGATATATGCTGATAAGGAGGCATCAAAGTGGGTAGCAGGATCTGCTTGGCATAACTACGGTGGAAATGTCTCAGAACTTAACAATATCGTGCAGAATGCTCCAGATAAGGAGATTTACTTCACTGAGGCTTCTATCGGAACATGGAACTACAATTTTGAGTCTTGTCTTATTAACGACTTCAACTCAATCTTCATGCAGACTCTCTCAAAGGGATGTAAGGGTGTAACTCTATGGAATATGGTTCTTGATGATAATAAGGGACCTTATAGCCCACAGGGTGGTAGCTGCAAGACTTGCTATGGTGCAGTCACAATGCTTTCGTCTTCTGCCGCTATCTCTGAGAGAATGTCACACTATTATAATATAGCGCATGCCTCAAAGGTCATTAAGCCAGGTGCTGTAAGAATCGCATCGTCTGTTACTTCAAGTGAAGGTCTCAGTGCTCAGACTTATAAGAATCCGGACGGATCATATGGAACAATCATTCTTAACCAGGCTTCAGAGGTTAAGGTTGTTACTCTTAAAGCTAAGAATCATTCAGCAGAGTGTATTATACCAGCCAAGTCAATTACATCGGTAATTTGGAATGACTAGGATTGTGATTATAGATAGTGATTAAGTGCAAAAGGCTCCGAAGGTGAAAACCAACGGAGCCTTAATCATATCTATGGTCCTGCTTAAGGATCTAAATGTTCTTTATCTTGTCCTCAAACTCTTCCTTTCCATCGAGGGCTGCATTCTTAATCTGAGCCCTGTAGTTGTAGATCGTGTTAACTGAGTATCTTAGAAGAGTTGCGATATGTGATGACTGAGTGATTCCGAGCTTAATGAGAGCAAAGATTCGAAGCTCAGTGTTAAGAAGTTCGTCCTTCTTAAGTTCGATCCTGGCTTCTGGCTTTAGAAGGTTGTTGAACTTTTCAACAAAGTCAGGATATAGCTGAAGGAATGCGTTGTCGAATGTCTTGTAGAAACTCTCAAGCTCTGCATCAATTTCCTTCATTGACATGAACTTCCTAAGCTTGTCTATGTATTTTGAACACATTGACAGGAACAGTCCTATGTACTCCTCTTTTGCCGCATTGGCCATCGATAGCTCCTGGAGAGCGGCATTGATCTGCCTGTTCATCTCTTCAATCTCCATCTTGTCCTTTTTCTGCCTCTTGTAGAGGGAGTATACCTTGATGCTGACAAGAGCTGTTGCAACGGCAAGGGCGATGATAAGGCTCATGAGGAGTATGTTCCTTCTTTCATGAGCTGCTCTTTCCTCATTGTATGCATTCTCAATGGCTGGGAGAGACATTGCAATCTGCCAAGGGCGAAGCTTGGCATTGTAGAAAACGGCGTCATTGAGAGAGTACTGTGTGTATCTGAACGCTCTTTCGATTTCTATACCTCTATTGAGGAGTTCAACAGCCATGCATTGAAGTGATGCGTTGTCTTTTGTGTTACTTCTGATATCAGCGATAGCAGAGTTTGCATACCAATGCATCATCTCATCGTAATCCTGAATATTCTGGCATATTACTGCCTTGTAATAGGACATCTCAGCATATTCATGGCTGCTCTTGTCAACAGCGCTGAGGTATATGTTGGATAGAGAGTCTGCTTTGTGAAACTCGTATGTGTCAATAAGTTCACGGGTTCGTATGTACATATTGACAAGAGAGTTGTCAGGAGTCTCTTCGATTATTCTATTGCGGTAGAAGTTTACTTTTCCTCTGGTGTCTTCAACTCCGGAACCATTGGAGTTATCCTGATAGTCAAAGTGAAATCTCTGTCTATAGTAGTAATAGTCTATTAGAGCGTCGTGACTGAGTGCAGTTGTGTCAATCTCAGATGCCGCCTGTTCTGATTCAAGGTACATGCCGGCAACGCACAGAAGATATGCCTTGTCAATTGCTGACTCAAGAATCTTGCCCTTGTCTCCTAACCTTTCTGCGATGCTGATCTTCTTTGTGAGGGCATCGTTTGCCAGATCAAACTTATATGAGAACTCAGCATTGTAGAGTTCATCATAGAGATTGTACTGGTCCTTAAGGGAAAGAGAACTGTTTTGGAGTCTTTTCTGGATGGATTCAACCCTGGTTGAGTGGCTCGCATTAAAATCCTCCGTCATTTCAAGGGCACCATCGATACGGATGAGATCATCTTTCAGGCTTTGGGCATGACAGGTGAAACATCCAAGTAGTACGGTTAGTGTTAATATGGTTAGCTTGTGGTAGTTCATGTGAAAAGTGTCTGGGACAAATATAGTAAAATTAACAATATGCTAACTACAATGTCTGTCCGCCGATGAACTCTCTCATGATTGATGTTGGAGGGATTGCAGCGATCTCGTTAGGAGAAAGTGCCACTATGAATTCGAGGAACTTTAGCAGTCTTACAGCCTCTGCATGGGCAGGGGAGTCTTCATGGATCCTTCTAAGAAGAGGTTCTGCGTAGTACTTGAGCATAGGAAGCTCAAAGATAAGAGCAGAGTTGAAGATTGCATCAGCATTTTCCTGATAAGGGAAGATGTTTCTTACCTCACCTCTTCTTACGCTATGCCACATCATGATAGTGGATTCTGGAGAGATACCACGGACTCTGTTGTCTCGAACCATTCTACGGAGGAGTCTGTTGTCTGATGTTGAGATGTGGTTGTTCTCATCCACATTGAGGGAAGTGAGAGCAGATGCGTATACTCTGAAGATCTTCGAGCTGTCAATAGACGGTGTCATCTCAGGGTTTAGTGCATGGATTCCTTCCATGATGAGGATGTCCTTGTCTTCAAGTTTCAGCGCTTCCTTCTGGAATGTATGTGTTCCAAGTTTGAAATCATACTTTGGTACATGGATCTCCTTTCCGCTGATAAGGTCGTTGAGCTGGCTGTTAAGAAGCTCCAGATCCATAGCATAGAGTGACTCAAAGTCATATTTTCCATTCTCGTCCTTTGGGGTCTTCTCCCTATCGACAAAGTAGTTGTCAAGTTCGATCACCTTAGGGTTAAGACCAAGCACCTTACACTGAAGGGCAAGTCGGAGCGATGTCGAAGTTTTTCCGGATGAAGAAGGACCTGCAATCATTACAATCTTAACAGATCCTCTTCTCTGGTATATCTGGTCTGCAATTGCTGCATACTTTCTTTCATGGAGACTCTCAGCAAGGTTGATTAGGTCAACAGCCTTGCCATTCAGGATGGCATCGTTCAATGCTCCTACTCCCTGCACTCCTACAATTGTGCTCCAGGTAGAGTACTCTTCAAGTGCTGTTGCAATCTTGGACTGTCTCTGCATAGGGAGGACCTTTGTCTGGTCATCAAGTCTAGGCATAAGGATGCAGAATCCATTACTGAATCCGATGATGTCAAAGACATGTATGTCACTTGTCGAGTATGCCAGTGGTCCGTGGAATGAATCCAAATCTCCATCTAGTGCATACATATTGCATCCAAACTTACCAAGGGACTTGATAAGTTCTGCTTTAAGAGGCTGATGGTGCTCTATTGCAATCTTTTGTGCAACCGCAGAGAGAACCTGCTTTTTCTCAAAGACAATGTCCTTTGCGATTATCTCATTAATCTTCTCCTTGATGGCATCTATTTCGGCGTCCTTCACAAAATAGTTCTGTGGTCTGCCGTCCTCCATTGGCTTAACCTCTCTGATTTCGCAGTACAGTCCGCTTGGAAGAGAGTGGTCAATATAAAGAACCTTGTCAGGATAGAGTTCACGAACAGCATGCTGAAGGATAAAGCTAAGGGATCTTGTGTACACGCGTCTTCCTTCAGGATGGTTGTATCCGATAAATTCAATAGTCTGAGGCTCAGTGACCATATGGCTCAGGTCTTTGAGCAAACTGTTTACAATACCTGCAATCACCTTGAAGTCTTCTCCTGTCTTAGGATCCCTTACAGAAGTGCTATCAAGACTATTGGCTAGTCCCCTAATCGTAGTTCCGACAGGAACTTCATAAGAGTTTCCGTCGTTTAGACATTGAATCTGAATCTTCTTTTCTGCCATGGTTATTTGGTTATTTTAGGATTTCCTTTAGGAAAGGTCCTGTAACTGATTTCTTATTGTTTGCAAGCTGCTCAGGAGTTCCCTGCGCAACAATTGTTCCGCCTCTTCGTCCTCCTTCAGGACCCATATCAATTATCCAGTCAACTGATTTCAGAACGTCAAGGTTGTGCTCTATGATGATAACTGTATTGCCCTGGTCAACAAGTTTCTGAAGAACGGCAAGTAGGACCTTGATATCCTCGAAATGAAGTCCTGTGGTAGGCTCGTCAAGGATATATAGAGTATTTCCGGTTGCGGTTCTAAAGAGTTCGGCAGCGAGTTTCATTCGCTGGCTTTCTCCTCCGGACAGAGTCACGGCTGACTGGCCAAGGTGAACATATCCTAGACCGACGTCAACGAGAGCTTTCAGCTTCTGGGCAATCTTAGGGATTGGCTTGAAGAACTCATAAGCTTCACTGATCGGCATTTCCAGAACATCATTGATGTTCTTTCCCTTGTATCTTACAGCAAGTGTGTCTTCCTTGTATCTATGACCTCTACACTCATCGCATACTACGTGAACAGAAGGGAGGAAGTTCATCTCGATTACCTTGATGCCGGCACCCTTACACTCCTCACAGCGTCCTCCTGGAACGTTGAATGAAAACCTTCCCGATGCGAAACCTCTAACTTTGGCATCTGGCGTTTCTGCGAAGAGGTTTCGGATATCATTGAACACTCCTGTAAATGTAGCAGGATTGCTTCGAGGGGACCTTCCTATAGGACTCTGGTCAATCTCAATGAGCTTGTCGATATTGTCATCCCCTACGACAGAGTCGTAAGGCAGTGGACGCATCTTCGCATGGAAGAACTTGTTCTTAAGGATTGGCATCAGGGTCTCGTTGATAAGGGAAGACTTGCCGCTACCGCTGACTCCTGCAACTCCGATAAATGTTCCAAGCGGGAAGTCTACATCAAGATGCTTGAGGTTGTTACCGTGGGCACCGCGGATACCGATAATCTGGCCTGTCCCTTTTCTTCTCTGCTCTGGTACTGGAATGCTCTTGAGCCCTTTGAGGTAATCAAGAGTCAATGACTCGCCGAATACACAATGCTTGAGTGTCTCGGCATCTGGTCTAGTGCCGCTAAGGAGATTGTCAATAGGGGCGCTGAGGCATATTTCACCACCATTTGCGCCAGCTCCTGGACCAACGTCTACTAGCCAGTCTGCGTTTGTCATGGTCTCGGTGTCATGTTCGACAACCATAACAGAGTTACCTTCGTCACGGAGCTCTTTAAGGGAGTGGATCAGTTTACGGTTATCCCTCTGATGAAGGCCGATACTTG
>JAKSJT010000299.1 GCA_024402125.1 Bacteroidales bacterium | reverse complement strand
ACGGAAAGAACAACCACAAGTATATCATAGCAAGCTGCTGTAACCCTATTCCTGGTGACCCGGTAATTGGTTTCAAGGCTCTGGACGGATCAATTACAGTCCATAAGAAGACATGTGCTATTGCGGACGACATTGCAAGCAAGCATGGAGAAATGGTTGTGATTCCTAAATGGGAAGAGTCAGCCATAGCACATACTTTCCCCGTAAGAGTCACCCTAAAGGGACTTGACAGAGTCGGTATAGTAAATGAGATTACAAGGTACATGTCACTTGTAATGGGAGTGAACATCAAAAAGATCTATCTGGGCACAGAAGATGAGGTATTTGAAGGCTACCTGGAGTTCTATGTCCATGACAAGGCAACACTTGATTCAATCATGAAGAAATTAGCTCTAATTGAAGGAATCCAGACTGTTTCTCGAACTGACATGTAATTTAATTCGTATCTTTGTCGGATGCTTAAGAAGTTAATAGATAAATATCTTCCTCTTATACCAGCAACCCTAATTTTAGGGGTGATGGTATTCTCTCATTCATGTGCGAACACTACACAGGCTCCAAGTGGAGGTCTGAAGGACACTATTCCTCCAGTTATAAGCAAGATATCCCCTCTTCCTGGAACTGTTATGGTTCCCGTACATGACACTAAGATTGTATTTTCATTCAACGAATATATTCAGGTAAAGAACCCTAAGAACATCTACCTTTCCCCTCCTCAGAAGAAGGCACCGAAATATAAGATTTCAGGAAAGAGTCTTGTTGTATATTTCGAGGATGATCTTGAACCTAATACAACATACACATTGGATTTGACCGATGCTATTGCTGACAACAATGAAGGCAATATGTATCCTGGTTATACATATGTGTTCTCGACAGGAGAGAAAATCAGTGACAGGTACATAACAGGTACTGTTCAGGATTGCAATACTCTAATGCCGGTGAAGGGTGCAACAGTAATGCTCTATAAAGATCATGCTGACTCTGCCCTATTCCTTCATCGACCTACAGCTTCAGCAAAGACTGACGAATGGGGATTCTTCTGCATCCGCAATGTCGAAGATACCTTATTCAGACTATATGCGATGATGGATGATGCCAATGATAATATCTTTGACCAGAATGCAGACAAGATTGCTTTCATAGACAGCCTTGTCCGTCCAAAGAATGTAGTCAATGACACTATCTTCGAACTGATGAAGTTCGACATGAAGGATACAGTCAACTGTATGCTCAGACATTCAGAATATGAGCTTAACCTCTTTAGAGACAAGTCGACAAAGCAGTTCCTGAAGAATAAGGAAAGAGTTGACGAAAGGTCTGCATATATCACTTTCCAGGCAGAGAATGCACAGATTGACTCATTGTGGATTAAAGGACTCTCTTCAAAGAGAATCATCACCCAGTTCAATATCTACCGTGACAGTCTTGAGATATGGGTAAATGACAGTAGACCTATTCCGGATACTCTTCACCTTTTTACAAAGTACTGGAAGTCTGACTCTGTTGGTGTCCTTCGTCCTCATACTGAGGAGGCCAGACTTGTTAACCCTAACAAGAAGTCTCTATCTAAGAGTTCCAGAAGAGACATCAAGCACGAGGATACCATATGTGTTGTCAAACTGGAAGTGAAGCCAGAAACTGTTGAACAGTACGGATTTGACATGATATTCAAATACCCTCCAGTATATGAGGCATTCGATTCTCTTCAGTTCCGGATTGTCAACCCTAGACAGAGGGAGTCTTTCGGTAAAGTTACTGTCACAAGAGATAGCCTTAACCTGAGACACTATATCGTAAAGCCAGTTGATAAGCTTCTTCATGGCTATGAGTACTATCTTAAGGTCCCACATAGGAAATTCGAAGATATCAACGGATTCTGGAACGACTCAACTGAGGTAAAGGTTTCACTACCTAACGATGAGAAGCTAAGTACTCTCAATCTTGAAATCACTGGTGTTGAGAACAGATATATCGTAGAACTGCTCGGAGAGAAAAGGGACAAGGTGATAAGAAGCTTTGTTGTTGACAATGACCAGACCGTTACCTTCCCATACCTTTCTTCAGGCAAGTACACTATCCGTATCACAGAAGACAGGAATAAGAACGGACTTGTTGACTCCGGATCTCTCCTTGACCACAGACAGCCTGAGAAAGTTAAATTCTATAAGATAAAGGACAATTATCAGATCCAGATAATGGAAAGAGCTGAGATAACCCAGTCCATCAACATTACTGAACTCTTCGAGAACTAGACGGCAAATGAGAAGATTATTACTAATACTGTTGTCCATCATGGCTTTTTCCTTCGCTCTAAGCGCGCAGGAGAAGAAGTCATGGCGTGACTCAACATATTCTGATATCTATCTGGATACCGTTCAGATTCAGAAGAAGTTCATCATAAATGACTATACTCTAGTCGGGTTCAATTACGGAGCTCAAGGTAACAGAATCCTGTTCTCCCCTCCTAGAAACCAGGTCACAATGATCAATCCTGTCTATTTCGGTGTGACATACACAAAGTACGGCAAGATGTTCGGGTATATGCCTTATTTCGGTCTTCAGGCTGGCCTTTTCTACGGAAAGGAAGGGTACAGGTTCAAAACTGACAAGGAGACTGGCATAACCTCTGACCTTGAAGGTGCAACAGAAGCTGTTATGGAAGTAGTGGAAGTTCCACTTCTTGCTGAGTTCCATCTTGATGCTGCAAGATTCAGATTCATAATCGACGCAGGAATCTACGGAGGATACAGGCTCAATATTGAAAGGACCGGTCCAACTGTCGCCCCAGAGATTCAGAACTCGTTCAGAGACTTCGACATAAAGCTCGATTACGGTCTCAAGGGAGGAATTGGCGTAGGACTTCTGTTTGACCCTATTGAGTTCCATCTTAAAGCTCATGTCAAATATGGATGGTCAAGCCTGTACCAGCCTGACTACTACAGCCAGTATTATTACAGATATGCTTATCCGTTCGATATATGCGTAACAGCAGGTGTTCACTTCCAGCTTACAAAGAGAACGGGTAAGACAAAGAAAGATCTCCGTAAGGCAGCTTATGAGAATGTCTTCGGATCAACCAACAATAACCAGTAGTTTATGGAAACACTTACAGTAAAAGTCGGTAAGAACGTTTTGATCGGTGGCGGCAATCCAATTGTCGTTCAGACGATGTGTAATACACATACCTATGATATAGACAAGACAGTCGAGCAGTGTATCAAGATGACTGAGGTCGGTGCTGAAATCATCCGAATTACTGTTCCTGGGCTCAAGGAAGTAGAGGACATCAAGGCAATTCATACGATCCTTAGAGAAAAAGGAATTGAGACTCCCCTAGTTGCAGATATTCATTTCTCATCTGAAACAGCCATTGCAGTTGCTTCGGTTGTTGAAAAGGTCCGTATCAATCCCGGAAACTTCCACAAAGACCATGAAATGGCTCGTCAGCAGTTCGCAAAGTTCCTCTCTGTATGTAAGGAACATGGCACCGCTATAAGAGTTGGTCTGAACCATGGTTCACTTGGTGAATACATCACCAACCTCTATGGTAACACTCCTCTTGCCATGGCAAAGGCTGCGATGGAATGGCTGGACATGTGCGTTGAGAATGACTTCTACAATGCTGTTGTGTCACTTAAGTCAAGTAACACCGCTGTAATGGTAGAAGCATACAGACTTCTTGTAAAGGAAATGGAAGCCAAGGGAATGAAATTCCCTCTTCATGTCGGTGTTACAGAAGCCGGCAACGGAGACTCTGGTAGAATCAAGTCATGCGTCGGTATCTCAAGCCTTCTTTCAGAGGGAATCGGTGATACAATCAGAGTATCCCTGACAGAAGATCCAGTCTGCGAGATCCCAGTTGCACAGTACCTGTCCGACAGATACGGTCGTAGACTATACTCTTCCCTTACCAATATCAGCGCTACCGGAAAAGACATTGTAGCAACATACAATGCTCCATCTAGAGAAAGATTGATTCTGGACTTTGCATGTGACTTCGGAAAGAGACTTCTTGACAAGGAAATCGACTCAATCACCTTAAAGGGATGCTATATTGACGATAATGGAAGCGAAGTGTCGCTCGATGGCAGCGAGTTCGCTGATTACCTCGTTAATGAGCTGTTACAGGCTTCCAGGCGCATTTTCTATAAGCCAGAGTATATAGCATGCCCTGGATGCGGAAGAACGATGTATAACCTTCAGGAGACATTCGAGGATGTAAAGAAAAGAACCTCACACCTTAAGGATGTTGTCATTGCCGTAATGGGCTGTATTGTAAACGGTCCGGGCGAGAT
>JAKSJT010000298.1 GCA_024402125.1 Bacteroidales bacterium | reverse complement strand
ATAAACGTAGATTGAGGGTATCTGATATTTGTTTAAACTTTACCGGACAGCAATAGTTTTTTTCGTGTGTTTTAAAAGTTTTCTACCAAGAAGTGGCATTGTCTCTTTAACCACTATTCGGGTAACTAACTGATATGTGTAAATGCTTTTCATATAAACAATTATCCCACCTATCCGTTATGGAATAAGTGGGATTTTAATGATTATATATTAGTTGGCTTATTTGTATAGAATGTAAGTGCCGTACGGAGCTACTGTTCCGGAAATGACACCATTCTTTACCTTGAATACCTTTCCTGAAACCTTATCCTTGTACTTTCCGTCAGCAAGAGAAGTTGTTGCATTAAGAGTCTGTTCTGCGTCAGTAATATTCAGAATAGCTGCACCTGAATTTCCTCTTACGACCTGTGCGATGGCACCATCGTTTTCAAAAGAAACTGATTCAGGTTTGCCTGCCATTGCTGCTCTGAACTTGTTTGCTGCGACCACTGCTGGGTTCTTGAATTCGTCATTACCCTTTGCACCGGCAACGTTATTTCCCCAATAGTTCTTGTTTGGACCATCACTTCCGTCTGGACGGCTGTAGAATAGAGGAGTTCCGTTCTGGCGGGAAACTAGGTATACCCAAGCTACGCGGATCTGTTCATCTGTCATCCATGCTGACTCGTGGTTGTTACAATATGTGTCATGAGACTCAACCCAAGTTACAAGCTTAGAAGGCTCAGCAAGATGAGAGTATCCGAGAACATCCTTCTCTGTCCATGATGCTTTTTTGACATCGTCTCTAATCTTGTCACCCATAGAGCTCGCTGTAAGGCCGATATACTCTGAGTATTCCTTCTCTCTGACATTTCTGCCCTGAAGAACTTCTCCATAGATGAAGAGCTCGTCCATAGGAAGAGCAAGGCTCACTCCATTAGCAGCTTTTCTACCTGTTGCGACATCCCAGAAGTCATTCTCAGGGGACTTGTCATCCTTAGGGTCACAAGGAAGACCGATGTGCTTTGCTGTATCGTATCTGAAACCTCTTACACCATCCTTGAGAAGCTGATTGACATATGTCATATAGTATGCTTGGAAGTCAGGGTTTTCAGTGTTTACATCAGGGAGTCCACCCATTTCACCTGTTGTGCACTCGTATCTGTCGTCGTAGTTTCTGATACGGTTTCTACCGTTTGCATGATAAAGGTTCTCACGTCCACCCACTGCAGCATCAAGGTCTGCCTCTACCTTTGACTGGTCAGGGGTTGTGTGGTTAGGAAGAACGTCAATGATTATCTTGATACCATATTTGTTCGCCTCATTACAAAGAGCGATAAGATCTTCTTCGGTTCCTACATGCTGATTTCCAATCTTCCAGTCTGTTGGCTGATAATGGTAATACCAGTATCCGTGTCCGAAAAGCTGCATGCCGCCATCAGGGTCACGATTAGTGCCTTGGATGCAGTGCTGGGCAGGGGATGTCTGTACAATAGTATATCCTGCATCAGCGATATCCTTGAGGTTCTCCTTGATGGTGTTGAATGACCAGCACCAAGCATGGAGTATGACATCATCATTTGTTTCGGCGGTTGACTCTACGGGTGCAGTCTTGCATCCTACAAGTGCTGCTGCAGCAAGAATTGCAGCAAGGGTTGATCTGAATCTCATGGTCATTGGATTTAATGTTTGTTTAGACAATATAGCGAAAAGCGTTCTCAAAATCAATATGATAGTCAAAAGAATTGTCCGGGTGGAATAATTCACATGACGAGTGGAACAATATGGATATAAAGAAAAAGGATAACAACCAAAGCTGTTATCCTTAATATCTTTTTCTGTTAGATTTCTAATTAGAATCTGTAAGCTACACCAAGATATGTGTTGTGGAAGTGCCACTTGTCATCTGCAGACTGTGCGATGTTAGTCATACTTACATCATAACCAGCGTAGAAGCAGTAGTGTGTGAAGATTCTAAGACCTAAGCGAACACCACCACCGATGTCCTTCTTCTTGAATTGATCGTCAGAGAAGAAATCACCGCTGTAAAGATCTGGATATTCGCTCTCAGCGACGATATTACCCTTCATTCCGAATCCGAAATAAGGACCTGCCTCGAAGAAGATGGCAGCCTTCTCGTTGATTGCCTCAACTGAGTATCCGATGTGAACAGGAACCTCTATGTAATTAGCTGTATATGTCTGCTTGAATGCGCCACCCTTCTCTGTCCAAAGTGCAGCAGCGTTGAGATACATACCCTTAGCGAAGTTTCCGAAAGCGACCTCAGCACGAATACCAGCGTGGTAGCCAGCTCTATTGCGAAGGTTAATTGTAGATGCTGATGATGAAGTCATTCTAGCGGCATTGAGACCGCCTGTAAGTTCAGCGTGGAATTGAGCGCTTGCTGAAAATGCCATACAAAGCATTGTAGCAGCGATTAGAAGTATTTTTTTCATAATACGATAATAAGATGGTTTTTCAAAGTTGCGCTATGTGCGTACGATAAATATTTGCAAATATAATAAAATTCAATAAAATAGCTACATAGAAAGTTCTAGCCATCTCATTTCCTTTTCATCTAGAGTATCCTTGACCTCTGAGTATTGGGCTGAAACTTCAGCTATCTTGTCATATGCAAGGGCGCCTCCGTTAAGTTGATTTTCTAGCGATTCCTTTAATTCAGTGAGC
Organism: Bacteroidales bacterium; assembly: GCA_024402125.1. Lineage (GTDB taxonomy): Bacteria > Bacteroidota > Bacteroidia > Bacteroidales > UBA932 > Cryptobacteroides. The sequence goes on along the minus strand of JAKSJT010000298.1, from coordinate 1,636 downwards.
TCTGCTATATCTTTTTCAAGTTGCTCGAGTTCTCTCTGCTCCTTGTATGAAAGCTTTTTCTTTCCTGAATTTTCACTTGAATTCTGTGTAGAATTTTTTGCAGCTTTTTGTGCTGCTATTCTTTCAGCCTCCCTTTCTTTGCTTCTTTTTTCAGCTTCGTACTGCTTGACATACTCCCTGTACTCCGAGTAAGGACCAACAAAGTCCTTTACCTGACCTTCTCCAAGGAATATGAAAAGATGCTCGACAAGCCTGTCTAGGAAGTGTCTGTCATGCGATACAATGACAAGTGTTCCCTTGAACTCGAGAAGGTACTCCTCAAGGACATTGAGGGTTACGATATCAAGGTCATTTGTAGGCTCATCAAGGATAAGAAGGTTTGGCTGCTTCATCAGGATAGTAAGAAGATAAAGCCTTCTTTTTTCTCCACCGGAAAGCTTGGAGATCCTGTTGTTGAGCATGTCATGAGGGAAGAGGAACTGGTTCAGAAGCCTTGTGTCATTGACAGTCTCAAGTACAGTCTGGTTCTCATCGAAACTCATTCCGCTCTGGTTGTAGTAGCCGATGTTAAGGGATTCACCCCTTTCAATCTTTCCGGACAGCTCTCCTCCAGAAAGAGTTCCAAGCAGCATGTTGATGAATGTAGTCTTGCCGACTCCATTCTTTCCAACAATACCTACTCTTTGGTATCTCTGGAACTTGTAGTCAAAGTCCTTAAGCATCACTCTGTCACCGTACTTGAATCCTACATGATGACAGTCGATGATTTTGGTTCCGAGTCTGGAACCGGTGCTCATTTCGCTAAGTGATACCTGCTTGGTGGTGTATGCCTGCTCTGCTCTATCCTTTAGTACATAGAAGGCGTCTTTTCTGTATTTGGCCTTACCGCTTCGTGCACAAGGAGTCGCTCTCATCCATTCGAGTTCTCGTCTTAGGATGTTTCTGACCTTGTCTGTCTCCGCATTATAGTTGGCTATACGCTCTTCTCTTTTTTCAAGGTAGTTCTCGTAATCTCCCTTATAGGTATAGATGTTACCATGATCCATCTCAATGACAGTGTTGCATACCCTGTCAAGGAAATAACGGTCGTGGGTGACCATCAAGAGAGTGCAACGAGCTCTTCCGAGATAGCCTTCCAGGAACTCGATAGCGTCGATGTCAAGGTGGTTCGTCGGCTCGTCCATGATGAAGAACTCAGCCTCACTTGCCAGCATCTCTGTAATGGCTACTCTCTTCACTTCACCACCGGAAAGCTGTTTCATCTTCTGGTCAAAGTCACCAAGGTTGAAGCTGGTCAGCAGCTGACGCACTCTGAGCTCGTATTCAGCATATCCTGAGTGGTCAAGGTCCTTTGTCCACTTTTTGCTTCCTTCCATGACCTGGTCGAATACGGACATCTCAGGATCAAAGTCATAATCCTGCTCAAGGAAAGCGATTCGGATGTCTTTGAGGAACTTTATCTGTCCGCCGGAGTCGGACTTGTCCTTTCCTGCGAGAATACGCAGAAGGGAAGTCTTGCCAGTTCCGTTAGGTGCTATAAGAGCGATTTTATCGCCCTCATTGATATTGAAGGCGATATTCTCAAAAAGTATCTTTGGTCCGTAGGACTTGGAAATGTTTTCTATCTGAAGGTATG
>JAKSJT010000297.1 GCA_024402125.1 Bacteroidales bacterium | reverse complement strand
GACCAGGTTTAAGTCTAGAAGCAACATTCGCCGATGAGAATGATCTTCTAATGCTATTCTTATTGATTATGACTGTATCAAGAGTTGCCAGAATATCATCTAGAGTTGTAGTAGGATAGACATACAGTTCAACCTGCTTTGTAAAGGCGGGTTTCTTATGATCTGTATAATACCTTAGTCCAACAATGCCGACAGCCACAGCACACACTGCCGCAACTGCCAGAATAGATGTTATGATTGTAGCTTTCTTTGTCATTCCGAATCCGAATTATCTCAATGACTCGTGTAGTCTTACATCGATACCAGATCCCTCAAGACCATCCTTGATTGCCTGAAGATCTGTCTGGCTAAGATGATATGGGATAAGCACCTTTGGAGCAATTGTCCTAGCAGCCTCAACGCACTGCTCAATGCTCATTGTAGGATTGTTAGCAGCAAGGAATGCAACATCAACCTTACCGAGAGTCTTCATGTCCTCGATTGGTTCTGTGTCTCCACTGACATAAACAACGAGTCCGTCAATGTCGAACAGATAACCGTTACCATTTCCCTTAGGATGAAGATGGAGCTTGCTCTCTGTTGTATTATATGCAGGGATTACCTTGTAGCTGATTGAAGAGTTGAGTTCACCACTATCACCATTTGAGAGAACCTGTCCCCTCTGGAGAATGGTATCATAGCTCTTCTGATTTGAGAAGATGACAGTATTCTCATCTGACACTGTTTCAATAGTCTCAAGTGAAAGATGATCACCATGCTCATGACTGATAAATACATAGTCTGCCTTACCGAACTGAGTATAGTCGATCTTCTTATCTCCCCTTCCTGCAACTGGGTCAACCTGAATTGATGTTCCATTGTAGAAGATAGCGATTGAGCCATGAGTAATACATGGAATCTCAACGAATGTCTTCTTAGGAGTCATGAATATCTCTGAATCTGCAAACTGAGCTTCAGGTGCTACAGGAGTACCAGCACACGCTGAAAGGAGCACTGCTGATGCAATGATTGACATAAACTTTCTCATATCGGTAACTATTAACTATGGTTTCTAAATATATACGAACTATGCAGATAACTCACTCTGCTAGACTACTTCCTCGATTTCTTGCTGACTGAAGCTGGACGAAGAAGAATTGTATCTCCTTCTCTAGGCTGATATCCGTCCGAGAATCCGTTCATCTTCTGAACCGCACTCATCTTCACTCCGAATCTCTGGCAGATCTCCCAGAGGGACTCTCCAGTTTTCTCAACGATGTACTTGTCAAGACCTGCAGCTGCCTGAGTCTTCTTTGCCTGAAGGAATACAACTGTTCCAGGCTCCAGTTGTTTCTCGTTCTTCAGATCATTGAATGAGAGAATCTCTTTAACGAACAGATTATAGGAAGCCGCGATAGTTGCATATGACTCTCCGTCAACTGATGTCACAAACGGAACACCGTTTCTTGAGTACATCTGACGAGATAGAGAGAAGCGGAACTCCTCAAGCTTTGTTCCCTTCTCAAGTGGCTTAGCCTCTTCAATGCTTAGAGGAGACTCTGGAATAGAAGGTGCTGACTTATCCTTGTAGTTTGTAGCTCCAGCTGGAGTCTTGGTTCTATTCTTACCCTTCACCTTTGATTTAACCTTCTCAGCCTTTGACTTGGATGGAAGAGCTACAACCTTGGGATCAGATACTGCTACAGCATCATCGACAGTCATAGTATCATATCTGTCAAGATTATAGGTCTCAATGATATTGATAAGCTTTGTTGGGTATGCAGGGTCTGTTGCATATCCTGCCTGCTTAAGACCATAAGCCCATGCCTTGTAGTCTGTTATTTCGTTGTGGAAAAGGAACTTATAGCGGTCCCTATATCGAAGAAAGTCAGAATGGTCCTTGAAAGACTCCTCTGGTGAGTCATATACTCGGAAACACTCTCCCTTTGCATCATCGTCATGATACTGCCTTTTTCCTGTCCAGTCATGGCACTTGATTCCGAAATGGTTGTTACCATTGACTGTAAGAGCTGATGCACCAGAATTAGACTCAAGGATTCCCTGGGCCAAAGTGATACTGGCAGGAACACCTGTTCTGTACATCTCACTCACAGCAATGGCTGCATACTTCTGGATATATGCCTGCTGAGGGGTCTGGGAAGAGTCTGCGGCTGAAACCAGCACAGATAAGATAGCGACCGACAGGATCGCAAGGATTGTATTTCGAAGAATATTTCTCATATAGTTTTGCTCTGATTTTACGAATATAATAAATATCCGTCTCAATTACTCGAATTTCACCATCGGAATCTCGAAAACATCTCCGTCATTTGCTGCATAGCTTTCAGGGAATACTTCCCTACACTCCTGCTGATAAAGGGCTATGTTCTTGCATCTTGACGAGTAATGAGCGATGACTAACTTCTTTGCACCAGCTTTAAGAGCAACCGATGCAGCATCCACTGTTGTGGAGTGATGCCTTGAAACAGCCTGCTGTGCATACTCCTTAATATAGGTTGCCTCATGGTACAGAATGTCAACGCCTTTAACCCACTCTGCTTCCTCAGGGAATGGAGCAGTATCACTGCAGTAAGCATAGCTTCTAGGTTCATATGGAAGATATGCAGCCTCACTATTAGGGATAATTTCAGTGCTGCCATCCTCATACACCCTAACTACATCCTCTCCTCTTTTAAGAGTTCCTATCTCCTCTAGGTTAAGACCATACTTCTCAATCATTGGCTTTCTGACATTATGCATAGGCATCTTCTCGGAGAATTTGAATCCGTAAGTGTCAATGCCATGATTGAGAGGGAAAGCTGATATCTCTATAGTCTTGGACTCAAAGACAACCTCAGGGGACTTCATCTTAAGAGGAACATGGTTTATATCGAAAGCGATACCTTCTCCATAATAAGAGAGGAAGAACTTGAGTATTGGTCCGAATCCGACCGGAGCATAGATGTTCAGTGGAGCTGTACGCATTGTCATTCCCATAGTGGAAAGAAGTGCATACAGACCAAACAGATGGTCTCCATGGATGTGCGAAACGAAGATACCTTCTATCTTCTGAAGCGGGATATGGTTTGCGATGAGCTGACGCTGAACGCCCTCACCACAATCAATAAGGAAAAAGCGCCCATGTACTGATAGTACCTGAGCGCTCTGATTTCTTGAAGTGACGGGCATCGCCGAAGCGGTGCCCAACACTGTTAGCTTAAATTCCATTAATTAAGAATTACTCACCCTTCTCGAGCTTATCCTTAAGAGCTGCAAGCTCAGAGATGTCACCAAGAGTTGTCTTCTCGATGTTAGAGTTGATCTTCTTAACAGCCTTCTTTGTGTTGTCAACCTCAACAGCTGCCTTAGCTGCAACAGCCTCAGCATATGTCTTTGTGTGTGAAAGAAGGATTCTTCTTGTAGATCTTCTAAGCTCAACAACCTTGAATGCAAGTGTCTCACCAGCTACTGCCTGCTTGCCGTCTTCCTTAACGATCTCGCGGTTGAATGCGAATGCCTCAACTTCGTCCTCAAGTGCGATTGTAGCACCCTTGTCTGTAACTGAAGCGATCTTACCCTCAACTGTTGTACCTACAGCGTACTTAGCCTCGATCTCATCCCATGGATTAGGGAGAAGCTGCTTGTGGCCAAGGCTGAGCTTGTGGTTAGCCTCATCGAACTCAAGAATCTTAACGTCGATAGCGTCACCAGCTGCAACGAGCTCTGATGGGTGCTTGATCTTGTTCCATGAAAGGTCGCTGATGTGGATAAGTCCCTCAACACCGTCCTCAAGCTCTGCGAATACGCCGAAGTTTGTGATGTTGCGAACAACTGCCTTGTGAGCTGAACCTACAGGATACTTCTCGTGGATGTTCTCCCAAGGGTTAGACTGGAGCTGCTTGAGACCAAGAGACATCTTTCTGTTCTCACGGTCGAGTGTAAGGATCTGTGCCTCAACCTCGTCACCTGCCTTGAGGAACTCCTGCGCGCTGTGAAGTCTTGGAGACCATGACATCTCAGATACGTGGATAAGACCCTCAACACCTGGCTCAATCTCTACGAATGCACCGTAGTCAGCGATAAGAACTACCTTACCCTTTACCTTGTCACCAACCTTAAGGTCTGGATCGAGGTTGTCCCAAGGGTGTGAAGCAAGCTGCTTGAGACCAAGAGCGATTCTCTTCTGCTGCTCGTTGAAGTCGAGAACAACAACCTGAATCTTCTGATCAAGAGCAACAACCTCCTCTGGATGGTTGATTCTGCCCCATGAAAGGTCTGTGATGTGGATAAGACCGTCAACACCACCGAGGTCAACGAATACACCATAGTTAGT
>JAKSJT010000296.1 GCA_024402125.1 Bacteroidales bacterium | reverse complement strand
ATGCGGCGTTTTCCTGATTGGCTCCGCGGACCATGGTCCCGTCAGAAAGCCTCACGGCGGCGCCCACATGGAAATGTGAATAAGGGGAGTAGGAACCATTCATGGCATCCATGGCCTCAAGGGCAAGTTCGCGGTCCTGAGCATCCATTTCATCAAGGCTGTTGTATTCCTTGAATGAAATCTTGATTTCTTTTTCACTAATCATCAGTCTGTAGATGTTATTCTTTTCCAAATTTAAGAATTTATTCATATATTTGCAACGGGAAAGTCGTACACGACCAGCTCCCTCTGAACTCCCCCAGGACCGGAAGGTAGCAAGGGTAGGAGGTCGTAGCGGTGCGATGTGCTAAGCTTTCCCTTTTTTCGTATATATTGCTCTATGATTAAGCTCGTCATATTTGATCTGGACGGAACGCTCCTAAACACAATAGAAGATCTCGGAAACGCAGTCAACTATGCTCTGTCAGAGTGTGGCTACCCTATCGTTGAAATGGGCAGGTACAACAATCTTGTTGGAAGAGGCATAATGAACCTCTTTAGAGGAGCCCTTCCCGAGAATGCCAGAGATGAGCAAACTGTCCTCAAAATGAAGGAACACTTTCTGAAGTATTACACTGAGCACAACAAAGACTGCACAAGACCATATGATGGCATTCTACCGATGCTAGATATGCTGAAAGATAACGGAGTCAAGCTCGCTGTTGCATCCAACAAGTACCAGAAAGGAACAGAGGACCTTATCAACTGTTTCTTTGGCGACTATGAATTTGTCAGCATCCTTGGTCAAAGAGAAGGATTCCCAATCAAGCCATCTCCTGAAATTGTAAACGAAGTTCTTAAAGCATCAAAAGGAATCAGCAAAGAAGAGACCGTTTATATTGGAGACTCAAACGTCGACATGGAGACCGGAATCAATGCAGATGTCAGAACCATTGGAGCATTATGGGGATTCAGAACCAAGGAAGAGCTCGCAGCATACAACCCTTGGCATCTCAGCGAATCTCCTATAGAACTAAAGGAATTTCTCGAAAACAATCTTTAGAATTCCTGTTTCCTAAAACACATAAAGGATAGATATTTAGATCACGAAAGCCCTAGCATTAGCTATATGGGGCTTCTTTATCCTATACAAAAATGTCCAGTAAAGCATTTCAAAGGAGTCTATTATTGATTATATTTACTCATCAGAAACACTATTAACTATTAAATTATCACTATGAGAAGATTAATTTTAACAACGGCAATTTTGGCTCTTTGCCTTAATGCCAATGCACAGCAGTCACTCTGGGGTGGAGCCAAAGTGACTTCACCTGAAATTCACCCTGACAACACTGTAACATTCCGTATTTCTGCTCCAAAAGCAGTCAGCGTTCAGCTCACAGGAGACTTCCTTCCAAATGAGATGATAGACATGGGTACAGTGAAGATGGAAAAGCCAGTTGCTGTAAACTTGAAGGAAGGTAAGGATGGTGTATGGGAGTACACCACAGAAAGACCTCTTTCCCCTGAACTATACTCATACTGCTTCACAGTAGATGGAATGACTATGTCAGATCCATCAAACATCTACCAGATTAGAGATGTGGACACATGGACAAACTTCTTTATCATTGACGGTAAAGGCGAAGATGTAGGACACTACTACAGCGTAAACAAGGTAGCACATGGAACTGTAGCTAAGGTATGGTACGACAGTCCTACACTAGGCATGACAAGAAGAGCTACTGTTTACACTCCTGCAGGATACGAAGCAAACACAAAACAGAAATACCCCGTACTTTACCTCTGTCATGGTGCAGGCGGTGATGAGAACTCATGGGTTGATTTAGGACGAGCTTCACAAATTCTTGACAATCTCATCGCAGAGGGCAAGGCTAAGCCTATGATTGTTGTAATCCCTAATGGAAACCCTACTTGCGCTGCAGCACCAGGAGAATGGGAAGCAGGGCTCTACCAGGCTTCTATGGGCGGAACAATCCCAGGAGCAGCACCAGCCAAGGCATCTATTCCAGAGGCTTTCCCTGATCTTATGAACTACATTGAGCAGAACTACAGAGTTCTCAAGGGAGCAGCAAACACAGCAATGTGTGGCCTCTCTATGGGTGGAGGACATACATTCCAGACAACAATGATGTATCCAAAGAAATTCGGTTATATCGGACTATTCTCAGCTGCAGCTGATGTAACAAAGTCAGCAGAATTCGACAAATCAATGGCTGATCTATTCGCAGCTAAACCAAAGCTCTACTTCATCGGATGCGGAACAACAGACTTCATCATCAATGGAAGCAAGAACCTTGTTAAGTATTTCGACGAGCACAAGTACCCTTATGAGGTAATGTGGACAGATGGAGGACATATATGGAGAAACTGGAGAGTGTACTTGACACACTTTGCTCAGGAAATCTTCAAGTAAAGACATAAACTGATCTTTGTATCACAAGTCTCAGTCCCAATGTGGATTGAGACTTTTCCTGTTTTCCGCACTTTTTTGATCTTTTGAGAAAAATATGCGTTTCAGTGGATTGAGAGGCATGTTTGAGTCACAATTTGGGTGTCCGGATACAAATTAGTACCTTCGTGTCATGTTCGTCCGGAGGAAAAGAAATAGCAGCGGTAGCACTTCTATCCAGGTCGTTGGCAAGGCTGACGGCAAGTATCGCGTGCTAAAGACCTTCGGATGCAGTCATGATGAGGATATCCTATCAGACCTTGAGGCCAGGGCCCGCCAGTGGTCAAAGGAGCATGAGTATGGAGAGGAACTATTCGCTCCGGATGGTGCAGCCGAATATGATGCCATCTTTGCAGGCATAGGCCAGGATCAGCTTCGCCTTGTAGGTCCGGACCTCATCTACGGCCGTTTGTTTGACAAGATCGGATTCGGTAGCATAAAGACCGCAGACAACGAATTGTTCAAGAGCCTTGTTGTCACCAGGCTCTACCATCCAGGAAGCAAGCTCAAGACTCTAAGATACATGGCCTACTTCATGAACAGGTTCTATGACGAGGACAAGGTCTACCGATTTCTGGACAACCTGTGCTGGAGGCCTGAAGAGACTGTCAGGAAGAGTCGAGCTGATGTCAAACGGGAGGTGGAAAGGGTCACATATGAACAGACCTGTAGAGTTCTCGGCGGATCTGTAGCCGTCGTTTTCTACGACACGACCACGATGTACTTCGAGTCCAGAGAGGATGATGTCAGGGTTCCTGGTTGGTCGAAGGACGGCAAAAGTGCCAATCCCCAGATTGTATTGGGCCTTCTTGTCGGTCCAGGCGGCAATCCTATAGGATATGAGATGCATCCTGGGAACACTTATGAGGGGCATACCATGATACCTATCATAGAGAAGCTCAGGAAGAGGTTCGGGTTTGCCAAGCCTACGGTGATCGCCGATGCGGGACTTCTCAGCAAGGAGAACATCAGGGATCTCGAGAATGAGGGCTACGAGTACATACTGGGATCCAGGATACGCTCTCAGAGCGACAGCTTCAAGGCTATGGTCGCATCACTTGGCCTGAAGAATGGACAGATGGCCACAGTACCGCTCACTGGCAGTCGGCGCATGGTTGTGACCATGAGCGACGCTCGTGCAAGAAAGAATGCGGCAGACAGGGAGAAGGGCCTCAAAAGACTTGAGAAACGCTTCAGGACAGACAGTCTGACAAAGGACAAGCTCAACAACAGGGGATACAACAGGTTCCTTACCTTGAGCGGTGATGCCAGCATCAGGATAGACTATGACAAGGTGAATGCGGATGCTTCACTTGATGGATACAAGGGATATACCACGAACAGCACGATGTCTGATAACCAGATTGTCGAACAGTACGGTTATCTCTTCATGATAGAGAGAGCTTTCCGCTTCTGCAAGACAGACCTTGACATACGACCGATGTACCACAGGCTTTACAACAGGATCGAGGCTCATGTGTGCATCTGCTTTGTCGCTTATACGATAATGCTCGAACTCGAGCGCATACTGAAGGACGCAGGGTCATCAATAACCCTTGATAGGGCTCGCTTCCTAGCAGAAAAGATATATCAGATAGACTATGTCAATCCTTATGATAAGAAGCATAAATCAGTATTGCTGCACACAAAAGATCAGCCAGAAGTCACAGAGCTACTTGGCATAATCAAATCTCACCTATAAAATTGGGTGTCCGAATGCGGAAAACAGGACAAGTCTCAGTCCCAATGTGGATTGAGACTTTTTTCTTTACGCCTATACACAACTAAAAAAGCCACGATAAAAATCGTGACTTTTTATAGTGATCCCATCAGGATTCAAACCTGAAACCTTTTGATCCGTAGTCAAATGCTCTATTCA
>JAKSJT010000295.1 GCA_024402125.1 Bacteroidales bacterium | reverse complement strand
TTAGGGTCATTGCAGATGATACGTCCATCGAATGACTGGTCCTTGTAAGTTCCTGCTGCTGCGATTCCTGAGTAGTCGTATCCAAGGACATTGAGTCTGTCGATAACGATCGAATCAAGCTGTGCCGAAGGATTGCCAGGAGTGAGTGTAGCTGACATTGAAGTTCGGAGAGTACACTCCTTGACAATGTCATTTCCTATGAATTCGCCGATATTGAGGTCTTTTGTCTCAACATAACCTGTTATCTTGATAGGACGGTTAGGGTCAATGGTGTTTGTTATGTCAATGTCGGCATCGACCTTACCTAGCTTGGATGCGAGCACGCCTCGGATGCACATTCTGTTGAGAGGACCGTCTCCTGCTCCAACGAATGAGAATGTCTCACCCTTAGCAAACTGGGAGAGATCCACAGTTGCGGTTGGTGCCCAACCCTTAATGAACTTTCCGATGCCGGCTGTTGTGAACTTCAGGTCAATTGTCGGGATGTTTGTGAGCATACCCTGTGAGTCAGGAAGACCTGTCAGGCTTCCCTTAAGAACACCTCTGACTCCACTTAGCTGCTCTGAGAATGCGAGTTTCTTGATGTGGAGGTCGTTTACGTAACCCTCAACCTTTCCTTCAGAAACATCAGCTATGATGCTTCTTCCCTTGAGCGATGGTGCAAAATAAGACACGCTTCGGATATCGACTCTACTGTCAGCGATGGAGCCCTTCATTCTGACTTCTTCTATGAAGTTACCCCATGACTGGGAGTTGTCGTAATTGAATGTGAGCTCTGGAACATTGAGGACTGACCAGTTGTCAATTAGCTGGACATTTTCAATCTCGGTCTTACCGTGACCAACCTTTGCCTTCGCCTTGAGGTTATTGACATGGTATCCGCTCTTTTCCTTTATGTCTGCGCTTAGTACTTCTCCGGACATGTATCCGCCGCTCATCGTGAGACCCTTTCCCTTGAGGTCAAGAGTCACATCCAGGTCATCCCAGTTGATTGTTCCCTTGACATGAGGTTCGACGACTCCTGTCTGACGTTCTTTTGCCTGGGTCTTCAGCATGCCGGAATAGCTGATAAGACGGAAACGAAGGTTCTGCACTTCAATCTGGCCGACATCGAAAACGTTGCCCTGCTCTTTCTGCTCCTCGTTCTTTTTCAGGTTCAGAAAGCGCTGGATGTTTGTACCTTCAGGCTCATTTGTGAGGTTGAAAACCGCATCTGTGAGGTAAGCTCTCTTGACATGGAGACCTTCCTTTTTGAACAGCCCCTTCACTGAGAATGTAGCAACAAGATACCTTGCCCTGAAGATGGTGTCAATGGCAGGCATATTATCCATCTTGTAAGGCTCATTATCCTTTACCACAATGTTCTTAAGAACTAGCGCATCGAAAGGATGTACCTGTACTTTTTCGAATTCGATAGTTCCACCGAACTTGCTCTCGAGCATTCCGACAGCTTTCTGTGCCAAATAGGTCTGGACACGAGGAGTCTGCACTGCAATGAGACATGCAATGATCGCTACTGCGATAAGTCCTAGTGTAAGGCCTGATATTTTCAGAAACTTCTTCAAAATGCTCCTTGTTTAGACTTTGTCTAAAGTACATTAATCCTAATCTACAAAAATAGCAAAAATCTCCAAATAGATAACGCGCGGACGCGTACATGAGGTTTTTTTGTCAAGATTGTGAGAAAAGACTTATCTTTGTGCCCATTATGGCAGATATTATACTTGGAATAGAATCGTCATGTGACGATACATCGGCAGCAGTGCTCAAGGACGGATACCTTCTGTCCAATGTCATTGCCAGCCAGGATGTCCATAAAGCATATGGTGGAGTGGTTCCGGAACTTGCTTCCAGAGCTCACGAACTCAATATTGTTCCTGTTATCAGTCAGGCTCTCGATAGGGCAGGAGTGAAGCCGGAGGATCTTACTGCGATTGCATTCACAAGAGGCCCAGGCCTTCTGGGATCGCTCATTGTCGGAACGTCATTCGCGAAGGCTCTCTCACTCTCTCTTGACATCCCTATGGTGATGGTGAACCACCTTCAGGGACACATCCTTGCTAACTTTGTAAAGCAGTATGACAAGGAGAATCGCCAGCCTTCTTTCCCATACCTTTGTCTTCTTGTCTCAGGAGGAAATTCTCAGATTGTAAAAGTCAATGGACCACTTGATTATGAGATACTTGGACAGACAATTGATGATGCTGTGGGTGAGGCGTTTGACAAGTGCTCCAAGATGATGGGACTTGGGTATCCGGGAGGTCCTGTCATCGACCGTCTGGCAAAGCTTGGAGATCCTAACAGATTCAAGTTTGCGAAGCCACATATTCCGGGTCTGGACTACAGTTTCAGCGGTGTGAAGACATCACTTCTGTACTTTGTCCGTGATGAGATGGAGAAGGATCCTGAGTTCATGGAGAAGAACAAGGAGGACATCTGTGCCGGATTCCAGAAGGCACTTATTGATATCCTTATGGACAAGCTCATCAAGGCAGCAAAGCAGACTGGCATAAAGGAGATCACAATAGGCGGCGGAGTATCAGCCAACAGTGGTCTTCGAACAAGAATCGAAGAGGAAGGAAAGAGAAGGGGATGGAACACTTACCTTCCTGAATTTAAGTTTACAACAGACAACGCAGCCATGATTGCAGTTGCCGGTTGGTTCCACTACCAGGCAGGAGAGAGAACTCCGCTTGATGTAGCCCCAGTATCACGTATTGCAGATTTTTAGAAAAGTAGATGATAGAATTTGAACTTACCTGTCCTCTCAATAGAGAGCTCAGAACAGACGATGTCAGAATTGTTGCGGCAAAAGAACTTCGTCTTAGACGAAACGCGATTATCAATGTGATTGATCCATCAAAGTCATTCAATCCTGAGTATCCGGGAGCTGATGCCACTTGTGTGATCATCCGTAGATCAATTGACGCCAGAGGCGATCTTCTGTATCGTTACCGCATTGAGGCATACAAGGCATATGAGAAGTATAAGCATTATGAGATTCCTGAGTATAAGGATGTTACTGATGCTGAACCAGTAATCGTAGTAGGTGCTGGCCCTGCCGGAATGTTTGCTGCTCTTAAGCTTCTGACACTTGGCCTGAAGCCTATTGTCCTTGAAAGAGGTAAGGATGTCCACAAGAGAAAAGTGGATATGGCAAAGCTCTCAAAGGAGGGCGTAGTCAATCCTGATTCCAACTACTGCTACGGTGAGGGTGGTGCAGGTGCTTTCTCTGACGGAAAGCTTTATACACGTTCCTCTAAAAGAGGTGACATAAGAGAAGTTCTCTATCAGCTCGTTGAGTTTGGTGCAAGTCCTCAGATTCTTATTGATGCTCATCCTCATATTGGTACAGACCGTCTTCCAAAGGTTGTTGAAAATATCAGAAAATGCGTCCTTGAGCATGGTGGAGAATATCATTTCGACTCAAGAGTTTGTGACATTGTCCGCTCAGAGGATGGATTATTCACTGTGAAAGCAGCATCTACCGCAGATTCATCCGTTGTTACAGAGTATTCAGCTAAGAGGGTTATCCTGGCAACAGGTCACTCTGCTAGAGATATCTATGAGATGTTTGCTTCTAAGGAGTGGGAGATCCAGCCTAAGGGCTTTGCTATGGGAGTTCGTGTTGAGCATCCTCAGGCTCTTATCAACAGAAGCCGTTATCATGGTCAGTGGGAGCCAGGCATGCCAGCTGCCGAGTATCAGTTCGTAGAGCAGGTTGACGGAAGGGGAGTATTCTCATTCTGCATGTGTCCTGGCGGAATTCTGGTGCCTTCGTCAACTGAGCCTGAGACAACAGTACTTAACGGTATGTCAAATGCTGCTCGTGGATCAAAGTGGGCTAACTCAGGTGTGGTTGTCCAGATTGAACCTGAAGATATCCCTGAGGAATATGCTGCAGATGGTCCATTTGCAGTGATGAACTTCCAAAGAGATGTAGAGAGAAAGATGTACCAGTGGGTAAAGGAGAATGCTCCTGCCGGAACTAATCCTGTTGCGGCGCCTGCTCAGAGAATGGTTGATTTCTGTGAGGGTGAACTTTCAGAGGATCTTCCAGAGACATCATATCATCCGGGAGCAGTATCAGCTCCACTTCATGAGCTTCTTCCACCAATGGTGGCAGAAAGGCTCCAGGAGGGTCTTCCAGCTGTGAAGATTCGTGGATACTACACAAATGATGCTCTTCTTTTAGGTGTTGAGTCAAGGACTTCTTCTCCTATCAGAATTCCTAGAAACAATGAGACATACCAGTTCGAGGCCGTTCCGGGTCTTTACCCTTGTGGTGAAGGTGCAGGATATGCTGGCGGAATCGTCTCTTCAGCCATTGATGGTATCAACTGT
>JAKSJT010000294.1 GCA_024402125.1 Bacteroidales bacterium | reverse complement strand
GGTAATAGAGAAACGGAACTATGGTAGGATTGAGATCATCGCCTCCGGAAGCGAGTACATGGATGATGAATACTGGCATGACTGGATTGTTGAGATAGATGACACTATCGTTTCATTTACGGAGAATGCGCCACTATATCCTGTCTTGTTTGTTCATGGAATTGAATTCTTCTACGTAGACCTCTCAATCCTGTTAACGTATTTTGACGTGGACACGATGTTCGAGGTAATGGAACGTCTAGAAATCTTCAAATACGGTACCGGATGGACTTTCGAGGAACTACGAGAATACTTTACGAAAAGGATCAACAAGAATAAATCAGCTAAAAAATGACGACTTTACTCTACAATCCAGGACAGGATCTTATATGGCTTGGCTGCAGCTATGCCGAGGTCAGGAAGCATTTCATTAATGCCATGGACGCAGACGGTCTGCGTAAATACATCAAGATAAAGGAGCAATGGTCGTCAGACCGTCGTCTTCAGCATGCATCAAACATAATGGACATATATAACATTGACTATATGCCTGATATCTTCATCCTTACTTCAAGGGATCTGGGCGTCTGTACAATACATGAACAGTACTACCCTTTCAGTTTAGACGTTCCTGATGGGACTTTCCTAGAATGTGACCATATTGAACTAGGCTTGCCTAGTCAGCTTGAGAGACTGGTCATAACACATGATGGAGGCGAGGCATTTAGCAATATGGAAAATCAATTTGAGAAGGTAAAGCTATATCTCGATTTGGACGGGACACTTGTCGACTTCGAATCCGGCATCAAGAAGGTACCTGTGAAAGTGCAAAGGGAATACTGGGATCATCCGGAGGATATTGAAGGTGTATTTGCACTCATGGAGCCGATGCCCGGTGCCATAAAGGCTGTCAAAGTACTTAGCGAATACTACGACTGTTTCATACTCTCAACCGCACCCTGGGATAATCCGAGCGCGTGGGCAGATAAGGACAGATGGGTACAGAAGTACTTCGGAGATGTCTTCTTTAAGAAAGTGATTCTTACTCATCGCAAAGATTTGCTCAGCGACGGAGAATCTCTATTGGTTGATGACCGTTATGCACACGGAGCAACTAAATTCAAAGAGAACCTGGTTCGCTTCAATCCGGACTTAGATACCTGGGACGACATCACCGATGTCCTTGTAAATCATGCTTTGAATCTCGGTGTTGGACTTTATTTCGAAAATAATTGATATTTTTGTACTATGAGCGAATGGGAAATACATGATGAAATAGATTGGCGCATCCTCAGTAAGGATGGCAAGAATGTCCTGACACGTTGGTGTATCGTCCATTATACAAATGACCGTCCAACGAAGACGATGATTGCCATCGGCATAAATCCTAGCGGCAAGACCCTCTCTTCTCAGGACAATACGGAACCTGACAGTGTTAGCATGACTGCAAGAAGGCTCCGTTCTTTTGCAGATAAGGCAAATTGCGACCGAATTGTTCTTTTCAATATCTTTCCTATAGCAACGGATTCAGTCTCTTCATTGGCTAAAGAAATCAATGAACGAGAACGCAAGGAAGGATGCGATTCCATCTGTGAAGAGAATGTTTGTAAGATTGACAGCATCATGAATCAGCTAGCGCTAGAAAGCAGTAACACTAAAGTTCTTCTATGTTATGGCCGTGGGATAAGAAAACATGTAAAACTTGAGATGTGCCGTAACAAGATTCTCTCAATACTATCAAGTCGCGAACTACCGATGTACTATCTGGATCTCACTTCAGATAACATTCCTAGACATCCGAATTCATGCAAGAAGGACTCTGAGTTTAAGCGCTGTTATTATAAAAATGAAGAGCTCAAGTTCGGAGAAACCAAGTCAGAATAACAACAATTTTTTCAGCCACTGACAAAACGTGTCAATCCCATGGTGTAGCTTTGCGGCATTACATTGATAAAACCGTAATCACCATGGGATTCTTTGATTTACTTTTCGGCACACCCGAACCTGCACGCAAGCGCAACAGCTTCATCACCTATGATAACAGCTATTTCAAGCGCAACGATGAAGATCGTGCAATCTGCGAGGATATGTTTGCAGACAGGTATCACAATCACGACGTTGACCTCGAGTCTCACTATGGCTGGGAGAACAAGCTCAACTATGACTCTGACGGATATTCAGACGAGGAGGATTGGTAAGAGAGACTGAACTTATCATAGTTCACTGTAATTCGCTGATTATACTTACATTTGATAATCTGATTAAAAACTTATGAAAGGATCAACACTGCTGCAGGTCCTGACACTGATAGTCTGTGCAGGTCTGCTTTACAACGGCTATAAGAGTGAGAAGGAGTTTGAACTTCTTCATATGGAAAATCAAATGCTCTGGGAGAAGCTCGATTCATTGCAGAGCATTCCATCTGCTACGCCTGCAAAGTCATCTACTGCAAGCAAAGGAACCTCGGCCAAGTCATCGGCATCGTCATTACTTGATGAGATTTTCTCCGACCTCCAGAAAGACTACCAGGATTCCAAAAAGGAGTCGCAGAAAAGAGCTGCCGCCACAAAGATTGTAGTCGAGTCCTCGTATCGTATCGAAGACCGTTATGTCTCATATAGAGTACATGAGCCAGAGATAATGCCTACCGAGCCTGGTGTCGTCATTATTGACATTGACGTGAATTATGCGGGAAATGTGAAGAAGACTACGGTAAATTCAGCATCGACCATCAATGACGAGTCGATACTTGATGCATGTCGCAAAGCTGCCCTGCAGACTGATTTCAATTATGATTCCGATAAAGGATACCAGACTACTCAGAAAGGAACAATCACATACACATTCAAGAAGAAATAGTCCAAAGAAATGATGGACCCAAATTTCAAAATCGGGCTGGAACCACTACTGTGCGAGAATCCTAGAATTCTGGTTCTAGGCAGTCTTCCTAGTGATAAATCTATCCAGAGGCAGGAGTACTATGGCAATCCTAAGAATCTATTCTGGCGCGTGATTGCTGGCGTGTTCGATACAGATATTCCAACTGACTACAATCGTAAGATAAACCTATTAGCAAACAAAGGCATTGTTCTCTGGGACATCTATCACTCTGCACATAGAGAAGGCAGTTTAGACAGCAACATAGCAGAACCAGAATTCAACGACATTGCCAGCCTATTAAGAGATTACCCATCAATCAAAACGATTGCTCTAAATGGCGGAACCGCAGAGAAAGGCTTCAAACGGTATCGTCGAACATGTAATCCGGATCTCTCAGGCATCACAATCATTCCTTTGAAGAGCACCAGCTCCATGGTTGTTACAGCTGGATGGAATTTAGAAAGACTCACTGAACAATGGCGCTTGATTTCAGAAATCTAACGGATGAGCAGAAGAGCGACATGTATCTTCTAGCTTTCATCGTTGTGCCAATCATCCTCACGCTGTTCCTTGTTTTATCATATGACAATCCAAAGGATGAAGTTCCTTATGATGAGCCCAAGACATGGAAAGAGGTTATGTCTCCTGAATTGCGACAAAAGGCTGGTTATGATATTCCTTCCCCGAAAATACAGGGTGCTTCTTCCAATTCGGAATTTGACAAAGAGGACATCCATGATATAATTGACTATAATGATGGCCTTGACGGAAAGTATTCAGACATAGACTTCCATGACATTGAAGATTACTACGCAGATTGAGTATTGCCTTCAGGACCTAATGTATCGGCCGCGTCATCATGAAGAATGCACGGCATAGATCGTCCATATCCTCACCATGTTCAGCATGGTGTTCCTTGAATTTCAAAGAAGATTGAATGACCGACATCTCAGTGCCGGTCATTTCTTTTAAGAGTATGACTGCCGTTGAAAACGGTATGTTCCTATTCCTTGCCGCGCGTTCAACATCCCGGGAGAAAATGTCCATTGCGACTGTGATAATTCCTTGTTCGGAGCTGAAAGAGAATGCCGACACGTTGATACGTTGAAGAATCCCCTCCGGTGTATATGGCCACGCCATGCATAGGATACGGCGAGCCAGCTTCGCATTCTTGGTTTCAAGTTCTGCGAGGCTGACCGGAAGATGAAGGGCGTCGTCGCGACGTCTGCCTATTTTATTCTTTTCTTCGCTCATATACCCCGGGACCGATGTCTCTCCGTCTGTTCCTGAGGAGTTGCGTTGAGACGATTGCTCTTCTTTGTTTCTTCCTTCTCGGACAGAGTTTCGATGTCCGGGATGATCTCTTTCATATTTAGCTCGGCATTCTTTGAAAGACGCTCGCTGATACCGATGGTCTTATCTATCAGTTCCGCCGCGGCCGCAGCCTCGCTGATGGCTCCTGTGATTATTCCAGGATCATTGCCGATGGCTTCTA